>CANQUA010000029.1 GCA_947626915.1 uncultured Lachnospiraceae bacterium | reverse complement strand
TGATAAAATCCTCCTGTATGTTCAATATTGATTTGCCGTTTTACGGCGAATGACCGCGATGACTGCCGCTGCAGCACCGGCTATGGCGGCTACGATTGCGGGAATGATGAGCTTCTTCATGGTCTGTACCCCCTATTTCAACCCTTTGATTACGGGAATCAGGCAGAGCAGCAGGACGATCCCGACGATGCCAACGACAATGCCCCGGACCAGCATATCCCACACCATGACCATGCACATTCCCGCGCCGAAAACGATTGCGCCGAGGACACCGAGAAGCGTTGTTCCGATGGCCTTGCCGTTCAGGACGATCATAGGCTTTACGTCCATTTTCCTGCGGACAAGTACCATGACCAGCAGGATTACCACGCCGACCGCACCGATTACAACGCCCTGTGACATAGCGCCCCATTCCGGGAGCAGGGCCATGCACATACCGAGGGCAAAGAGGATGCCCCCAATAACGCTCATGATAAGGGTAACAAAGTTTTTCTTTTTCATAGCGGATAACCTCCGTGATTTTTATTTCAAGCGATTTCTCACTTGCTGGCTGTATTGTAGGTCTTGAATGTTTGTGAAGTTTTTGAATTTTGTTTGAGTTTTATTAAAAATAAGAGACGGAGAACATATCCCTTTCAGACGGTCATGCAGTTTTCAACAGGCAGTCTGCTTCTCCGAAAAAGAATGATTACGCTATACGCTTACCGCTTCAAACGATAATGTGACCACAGCGCGGAATGTATGATCGCGGTACTCGGTTTCGACCGTCCCGTCGTAATGTCCGGCGGCGGTGCGGACGCTTTTCAGCCCCCAGCCGTGCAGGGCTTTATCGGCCTTGGAAGTCTGCAGCTCTCCGTCAGCCGTCAAGGGCGCGGCGCCGCACCCATTTTCCGCTTTAATGATCAGCATATCGTTGATCCGGCGGATCGTCAGGCGGATAAAACGCAGGTCGTCCTCTGCGCTGCCGGCCGCTTCGACGGCATTGTCCAGGAGATTGCCTAAAATCGCCGTCAGGTCGACGCTTTTCAGATTGGTGTGGCGGGGAAATTCAATGTTCGTGTTTACCCGGATGCTTCGGGAGAGGGCAAGGGCGATCTTGCTGTGGATCAGACGGTCGATCGCTTCGTCTCCGGTCCAGGCGGTCTCTGCGATCGTCTGCACAGGGGAACGCAGATCCTCCAGATAACGGATCGCCGCGCCGGTGCTGCCCGCTGACAAATAGCGGTGCAGGACATTCATGTGGTTATGAAAATCGTGGTACAATTTGGCGTTGGCGGCGTAGGTGTCGCTCAATGTCCGATAGTCGCGCTCCAGCAGAGCATTTTTTTCGGTTTCCAGCTGCGCGATCGTTTGCTCCATTTCATACTGACGGCTGACCCGATAAAACAGTACGGCCATTAAAAGAACGCCGGAGAGGATCACCCAGGTCGCAAGCTGGCCGTCTGGCAGCGGAACGACGGTCTGCTCCGTCAGAATCAGGACGCCGAACATTCCGGCCACAGCGGACAGGGAGCTGAAGCGCTCCAGCAGTTTCTCAGCGTTCTCTCTCCGCGCCGCAATGAACGGCATAAGACCGAGCATCAGGATCCGAACGAGCCACACCGGGATCCTGCCGCCGCTTATAACGCCGTCCGGCGTACTGTAGCGGAACAGGATCGCAAGTCCTGCTGAAAACAGGAAATCCCACAGCGCGGCCGCTATTTCAAAAAAGAAAGTAAGAAACGCGGACGTCCGGAGTTCGCATTTGTATTGAAGACGCAGCGCACAAAGAATCGCCGCCATCTCCAGTGCGGCTATGGCGATCGGCGGGATCGGGAACACGGATAGGGCCGCGGCAGCCGTGCCGCAGAGCAGAGACAGCCATACGGTACTTTTTTCCACTTTATGTGGCGTTAAGAGAGCGGTTATCATCCAGATGCACACAAAGATCCGGATCCCGTTTGTGAAAGAACAGGAGATCACCTGAGACCATTCCATCATATATGCGCCCCCCAGAACTGATTGATCTGCCGTTTTACCTCCTGCAAATGGGAACGGCTGACTGGCAGCGCCTCGCCGTTTTTGAGATACGCCATATCGCCGCTGATCTTCATGATCTGAATGATATTCACGATACAGCCCCGGTCAATGAAGAGAAACTCCGGCGTCTGCAGTTCCTCATAAACCTGCTGCAGGCTTTTTCTGACTTTTGAAATGCCGGACTGCGAGCAGATGACCGCATTTTTGCCGCCGTCGCGCCGGATATAGAAAATGTCCTTGTACGGTATTTTTTCCATGCGTCCGGCCCCCTGAATCCTATATTCCTTACCTGCTTCCAGCTCGATCAGCCTGGCCGCGTCGGTCACCGCGGATACCAGCCGGTCCGCAAGCTCGCTCTTGGGCACATAGCGGAAGACAGACAGCTCGAACGCGTCGACCGCATACTCGATATGGGATGTGATAAAGATGATCTTCACATTCGGCAGATGCGGCTTGATCTGCCCGGTAAGCTCCATGCCTGTCACTCCGGGCATTTCGATGTCCAGCAGGATCAGGTCGAAGAAGAAGTGATCGTCCGCAATATCGGAGAGAAGATTGCTGCTCCTCGTGTAGGCCGCGATCTCGTAACCGATCCCGCAGGACTTAAGACTTCTTTTTACAATGTCCTCATGCTGCAGGACGGCTTCCTTTTCATCGTCGCATATCGCTATCTTTATCAATCCGTTCACCCCGTTTCGTATGACGTCCGTTCCTGTGTCCGCATTCTCGGAAACGCCGCAGATGTCCCTTTTCGGTCCTGTCCGGTACGCCCGGCAGAGCAGGAGTTGTGCGTGGGATCTGTACTGCGGCTCCGCATGTAGGATATTATATTTCGTTTTTTGGAGGAATACAAGTCAAAAGAGTTTGTATAAATCCAGTTTCTTTTTGTGGAGCGGGGACGCCGCAAACAGAGGTATGGTCGATAGGACAGTGCGCGGGGAGGACATTGGGAACGTGACGGACCATGACCGGGCGTTTCCCGGCGTTGGATTTGAAATGGAACATGGGAGTTCATAAGCGATTGGGCGCAGGTTGTTCTGACCGGGTCGCAGCAGAGCAGAAGGCCCGCACGACCTACGACAATATCCTGCGGGTCGTCACCGATCCGGAGGTCTGCGATCCGCTGCGGTTCCTCAGAGAGCGGGAGATCGTGCATTTCCAGAGGTTTGGTGAAGCCCTGCGCGACGTGCAGGATCATCTGGACAGCCGCAATTTCTATGCGCTGAATCCGGCCTTTGACAACCCGGCCGGGAATAACGGCGCTGTGAATGATTCGGGAAGCTGCGGAAACTGTCAGTAAGCCGGAGCAAAAGGCAGGACACGGTTTTCATAATTGAAAAAACGCTTCGCAGGCTGCGCGGGACGCGTATCTGCGAAGCGTTTCATGCTTTCGTGGGCGGGGGTTATTTGCCGTTTGCGGTTTCGTGGTGTCCGAGATGGAACAGCGTGACCGGCTGGTTCCTGCGGCGCGCGTCGGTCCGCCCCTCGGTGTGGATCTCGCCGGCAGCCATCAGCGACCGTTTGGTCAGGGCCGGTCCGATCAGCTCGTATACCAGCACGGAAAACAGGATCACATTGCGGATGGTCGGGCCGTCCTGGAGCTGCTGGGCGGTCAGGGCCATTCCCAGGGAGACGCCCGCCTGGGGCAGCAGCGTGATCCCCAGGTATTTGGTGATGCTGGGACTGCATTTGGTCAGGACGCAGCTTCCGTAAGCGCCGAAATATTTGCCGAACGAACGGCCGAGGATGTATACCGCTCCGATCAGCAGCACCATCGGCTGGGTCAGGATCTGCAGGTTCAGTTCCGCGCCGGAAAGCACGAAGAACAGGATGTAGACAGGAGCCGTCCAGTCGTCGATGCGTTCCATCAGGCCTTCCGAAAAATCGCAGATATTGCAGAAGACCGTGCCCGCCATCATGCAGACCAGCAGCAGGCTGAAGCCGATGTGGACGCCTCCGACGTCGAACTGCGCCATGGATACGCCGACCGTGAGCAGGACGCAGCAGATGGAAAGGGACAGGCGCTTGCTGCCGGAATGGAAGTATTTTTCAAACCGGTGGAGCAGCCAGCCGGCCGCCGTGCCCAGAAGCAGCGACAGCACGATCTCCAGGATCGGCTCGATCAGGATGCTGGTCAGATTGATCACGCCTTTCTCCAGGGCGGAGGCGATCCCGAACGAAGCCGCGAAAAGGACCAGGCCGACGGCGTCGTCGATCGCGACCACCAGCAGAAGCAGCTTGGTCAGAGGACCGTCCGCTTTGTACTGGTGGACCACCATTAAGGTCGCCGCGGGAGCCGTGGCGGCTGCGATCGCGCCCAGGGTGATGGCGGAGGAGACCGAAATGACGTCCGGAAGGACGAAATGCAGCGCCAGAAGGCAGACGTCCACCAGCGCCGTGGTAACGACGGCCTGCAGGATCCCCACGGTGATCGCCTGGCGGCCCATATGCTTCAGCTGCTCCAGACGGAATTCGTTTCCGATCGTAAACGCGATGAAGCCCAGCGCCACCTGGGAGATCAGGTCGAGGCTCTCTACTTCCTCCAGGGAAGTGAAGCCGATCCCCTGGGCTTTCAGAGCGCCGATGCAGAACGGCCCCAACAGAATACCTGCCGTCAGATAGGCGGTGACGGCAGGCAGTTTGACCTTTTTGGCCAGCCTTGACATAAGAAGTCCGCCGAACATGGCGACGGATAATTGGATCAATATCAGCATATCTTATAGTTCCCCCTGTGTATTCAGATTGAGATTCTTTTTTAATTCGTCCGTAGTCTAGTGCGGTTCTGTGAACAATATGTTATGAAACCATAAAATAATAATAAACGAAATATAAATAAAGCATAAATTCCGGGGCGGCCGCCGGGAACCGCCGCCCCAAAGATTTTCTTGACGCGGTTTGCGGGCGGTTATATAATAAAAATGTATAATTTTGCCGGCAGTGAGAGGGGATATCTTCATGGAGCGCAGTGAGATGCTCAGGCAGCTTCTTCCATATTATAAAGAGAGACCGTATGTATTTATCAGCTATCAGAGCGGCGATCAGGCGGTCGCGTGGCAGGACGCCCTGGAACTTCAGAAGCGGGGATACAATGTGTGGATCGATCAGCCGAATCTGGGCGATAAAGAAAGTACATGGAAAAATGACGCGCTGAGGGCGATCCGGGGATATAACTGCGAGATTCTTTTATTTTATGTAAGCAGACGGTCCCTGACCAGTGCGAACTGTTTTGAAGAGCTGCAGACGGCCGTTTCGGAGGAAACGAAAAACGCCCATTTCGGGGAAGAGGTAGGGTTTATCGCGGTGGAGGCGGAAGAGATCGGCGATATCGCGGACCTGTACGCCGATATGCGGCGGGAGATTGAGCGGTCTTCCTTAAGCAGCGAACAGAAAGCGGAAAAATCCCGGATGATGACGCTGTTTATGAATTCTTTTGTCAATAAAAACAATGAGAAGACCCGCATCCGGTACAGGCTGGCCGGCGATCGCCTGACGGATTATTACGAAGAGATCGAAGGGCAGCTGAAGAAATGCTGCAGGCGCAGTGTGAAGCTTTCGGCGGACAGGCTGTACCGGGACGCGGTGGAATGTATGATCCGGGAGGACGGCCATCAGGCGGAAACGCTTTTGCGGCTGGGGGCAGCGCGGGCGGTCCCGTATGTACCGTCCGCGCTGATGCTGTCCCATTTGTACGCCAGCCGGTATTCCATGTTCGGGCAGGATCTGCAGAAAGCCCGGCAGGGCTGGGAGATTGCCCGAAACAGGGAGCCGGACTGGAGAAAAGCCGCCGAGCGGGAAATGGCAGATAAGGCTTATACGGAGGCCCTGGCGTATTACCTGGGCTGCGGGGAGCGGTACGGGGACGGCGAGAGCCTGTTCCGGGCCAGCAAGATCTGGCTGCGGAAGGGAAGCCGCCGTCAGCTGATCGCGACCTTAAGATATGCGGCGGAGGAATTAAAATACGAAAAGGCCAGGTTATATCTGAACGGGATCGAGACGATTCCGGAGGAGGAACTGCAGGGACTGCGGTACACGGATGAGAAGAAACTGGCAGATTGATGAAAATAGGAGGAATTTGCGATGCCTTTTGGTTCTTATGGCAGTCATTCAGAAAAAGGGCTGACGGTTTCCGGGCTTCTGAGCCAGAAGCGGAAGATCCTGTTCGATTCCAGCAGTTTAAACGGGGCGGGCTTTTTGAAGCTGGTCAGGGAGCGTGAGACGGAGCTGCATTGTGAGACGGGGCAGCTGTTTGTTCCGTCCTTTGCCCTGCCTGCATTGAAGCGGGAGGCGGAGACGGAGGTGCGGCGCCTGATCGGTCAGAATTTCGTGACGGTACTTGCCGCGGACGGTGCGGATTATGCGGCTCTGATGCCCCGGATCGCGGCGATGAACCAGAAAAGAGACTTCTGCATCGTGGCCAATGACAGCGGCGTGAGGAAGCAGATCATTGAAGCGGCCAGGAATGCGGGAACGTTCGTGAAGCTGCTTTATATGGACGGCCAGGGGGAACTGTCCGAGACGTTCCGGTATGAAAAAACGTCCGGAACGGCCGCGCCGAAGCCGAAGGCCGCGTCCTTTACGGTCTGCGCCGAACCCGAGAAGATGCAGATCTGTCCGATCGTGCTTTCGGAGAAGATCGGGGAGGGAACCACCGTCTACGGGGAGAACCGCCGGGAGGTGAAGCTGCTGCGGCAGGAGGCCGTCAATCCCAATGCGGTCACGTACAGCACCGATCTTGCCGGCATGTGGGCCAAGCTCTATGTTCCCGGATCGCTCAGCACGTTTCTGGAGGAGAAGATCAAACGGATGCTTTCCGTGAAGGTCTCGTACAGGGGACTTTGCTGGCCGGCAGAGCTTCTGCGCGACCGGTCGGGACAGTTCGTGGGCTTTTTAATGCCCGCGGCGGCAGGAGAACCGCTGCACCAGTCCGTGTTTAAGCAGGCGAAGCTGCTTGCATGGGGCTGGACCAGGAAAGACCTTTGCGATCTGACGCTTGCGATTCTGGGCACGATCCGCTATCTGCACGGCATGAACATCCTGATGGGCTGCGTCAATCCTGCCGCGATCCGCGTTGCGGACAAAAACGGCAGGCCGGAGGTGTGTTTTGCGGATACGGATAATTACCAGATCGACGGCTTCCCCAGCCTGGTTTACAACGCCAGCTTTACTCCGCCGGAGTTCCGGGACAAAAAGATTTACATGTGCGGAAAGGAAAATGAGAATTACGCGGTCGCCGTCCTGGTATTTATGCTGATGATGGCCGGAAGGTCCCCCTATACGGCGTCGTCCGGCCGGAGCTTTTCCTTCTCGGACGCTGCGGAGCCGGAAGAGGGCGCGGAACCCCGCGGCATGTGGAGCTTTATGTGGAGCCATCTGTCATGGCCCCTGAAAAACGCGTTTGTCCAGACGTTCCGTCCGGGAGGCAAAAACGAAAAACCAGAAAACCGCAGGGACGTTTCCAACTGGATCGGTCTGATCCTGGGGCAGAAGGAGGAGCTGACCAGGCTGGAAGAACTTCAGAAAACCGGAAAACTGGCGGATCCTATCGACGCGGAATCCCTGAAGATCTATCCCCGCACCTTTAAGCGCGGCAGGAATGAGACTTTTTATGCCTGTAAGATCTGCGGCGTCCCCTATCCCAGGCAGTATTTCCGCATAGCGGAGCAAATGTACCGGGAACTGGTCCCGAACGGAGCCGGAAAGCAGGACGGCGATTTCGGCAGCCGCGCGTTCGACGAATACCGGATCTGCAACAGCTGCATGGAGAAACGGTCGGAGGTTTCTTTTACCTGCGAAATCTGCAGAAAGACTTATTTTTATACCAATCGGGCCGCCCTCTATCTGGGAGCGAAGCAGAAAGAAGGGTGGAACGCCCAGAAATATTGCCGGGACTGCAAGAATAAGACCCTTCCCTGCCAGGAATGCGGCAGGCAGGTCCCGTATTTCTGGCTGAAGGACGGAAGGTGCGTCAGCTGCAACAGCAGGAGGGGCAAGATGGTTTACAAAACCGTCCTGTGCAAAAACTGCGGCGCGTCCTTCGCGATCACGCAGGAGGAACATGAACGCAATATAGAAAAAGGGCTCCGGGAGGCTGTGTACTGTAAAGCGTGCAGGGCGGAGAGAAAGAAAGCACGATAGAAACGAGGAGAGTTTATGGAAGAATATTATACGGCGTCCTTAGATGATTTCTCGGAGGCTTATTACACCGCGGATTATTATGACCAGTATGAGAGTACGATTTCCCGTGGAGACGCGAGGATTCCCATCTGCTTCTGCGTGGATACCAGCAGTTCCATGCGGATCATCATTAATGACAGGTCGGACTGTGTGATAGAGGAAGGAACGGCGCGGAACGACGACGGCAGCAGGGTGGTTACCGTGCGCCCCAGGCCGGGCGTGAAGCTGGTGACCCGCATGGAGGAGCTGCAAAACGTGTTCAGCAATATGCTCAGGCGGATGCGGGAGGATGAGGTCCTGTCAGCCTCGGCGGTGGTCTGCATCGTAACGTTCGATCAGTATGCGGATTGTTATGTGGAATTTACGGATATAAACCGGGTACATCCGGACTGTCCGTATCACATCGACGTGAAGAAGGCGGAGACCAACGCGGCCAAAGGGCTGGAGATGGCGCTGGGCCGGCTGAAACGGCAGAATGAGATCACGGCGGGCGCGGGAAACGACAGCTACCGGCCGGTTCTGATCTTTTTAAGCGACGGGAACCCCACCGACGGAGAGGAAGCGGAGCGGCTGCGGCAGGAGGTCCGCAGGCAGTCCGCGGAAGGGAGCCTGCATGTGATCCCGGTCGGGATCGGCAGGGGGATCGACGAAAGGTGGCTCGGGGGACTGTCTCAGGAACAAACGGTTTATCATATGAATACGGATCAGGAATTTGAAAAGGTATTCGCTGAGATCACCGGGAAGATCCGCCGGACGGCCATGGTAATGGCAGCCGATGAAGACGACTGCGAATATGTCATGGCCACGGACGTCCGAGAGGATATTCCCAGCACCCGCTACGGCAGGGATCACTCGGAATTTTTGAAGGCGTTCCTGGAAGCGTAGCGGGGGGAAGCGGACGTTCTGCGGAGAGGATCAGAGGATGGTTTCCATGCCGACCTTCAGGGGCTTCAGGCCCATGGCCTCGTAGAACTTCATCGCGGAGGGGTTGCAGTGCCAGACGTTCAGCGTCACATTGTAGACGCCGTTCTTTTTCGCGAAATCCAGGACGGCGCGGTAGATCTGCGTGCCGATGTGCCGGCCGCGGAACTTTTCGTCTACGCACAGATCGTCGATGTAGAGGGTAGTGTGGCGGGTCATGGCCCCGCTGCCGTCGTGGCGTTCGAAGATGCAGAACGCGTAGCCCAGCACGCGTCCGTCCTCGTCTACGCCGACGAGAATCGGCCGTTCGTCGTCGTGAAGGATGGCGCGCAGTTCATTGTCAGTATATTTTTTGCCGCCGTCTGTGAACAGATCGGGGCGTCCGTTGTGATGGACCCGGCATACCTGGTAGAGCAGGCTGTTGATGCCGTCCATGTCCTGCTCGGCTGCTCTTCTGATTTCCATAGATAGAACTCCTTGTATCGGTATTTTCAGGCTTTTGCTTCAAGCCGGAATGGAAGTATTATACACGATTTCCGGCGGTTTGAAAAGTCGTTTTCAGGGGGATGGGAGGATGCGGGGCCGATTTTGGCAGGAAAGTTCCGGGAGGGACGATCTGCGCGGCCTGCGCGGGACGGCGTCGGGATACAGAATGGTTTTGGTTTACGGACAGGGAGTCTTTTATGGAAAAAACAGAGGAACGTTCAAAGGAACAGAGAGTATTGGAGTATTATGTGCTGTGCGCCCGGCTGAAGGACATGATCCGGACCGGCTGGAAGGACTGGCGTGTCAGGCGGGAGCGGGTCGAGAGCGTGGCGGAGCATGTGTTCGGGGTTCAGATGCTGGCGATCGCGATGAAATCCGAATATCGGTATGAGCTCGATATCCGGAAGGTGATCTTCATGCTGGCGGTTCATGAGATCGGCGAGGCGGTGATCGGGGATCTGACCCGGTTCCAGATCGGCCCGGAGGAGAAGGAGAAGCTGGAGCATGAGGCGGTGCACCGGATCCTGGGCGTCCTGCTGGACGGGGAACAGATCGAGGAACTGTTCCTGGAATTCGACGCCCGCCGGACGAAGGAAGCGCTGTTCGCCTATCAGTGCGATAAGCTGGAGTGCGATCTGCAGTGCCGGCTGTATGACGAAGAGGGTTGTGTGGATCTGACGCGGCAGGAGGGCAACCGGACGATGGAGGACGCCGGGGTCGCCGCGCTTTTGAAAAGCGGCATGTCCTGGTCGGAGATGTGGCTGCAGTTCGGACGGCAGGATTATCCCTACGACGAGCATTTCCGGGCCGTGTCGGAGTATGCGTCGGCCCATAAAATCCGCTGAAGAGAAGCGGAAGGAAGTTTTGGAACAGAACCCGTGTTGGGACTGACTCCGGGAATCTGCGGGCGCCGGCTGAGCGCAGCCGGGGCTGCGCGGAAGGACTGCGTAAACCGGAGCGGATACCCGCGCCGCAGGATTCGGGCGGAGCAGGATGACAGTGAGAGGCGTATACCCGCGGCGCAGGCAACACGCGCCGCAGGATACTGTGAGCATTGTAAGGAGATGAAAGCATGTCCATGGAACAGATGTCACTATTTGACGTACAGGAAACCTATCATCCCCTGGCCAGCCGTATGCGGCCGGAGGATCTGGACGGATTTGTGGGGCAGGAGCATCTGCTGGGAGAGGGGAAGCTGCTGCGGCAGCTGATCGAGCAGGACCGGATCCCGTCGATGATCTTCTGGGGGCCGCCGGGCGTAGGCAAGACGACGCTGGCCGGGATCATTGCCCGCCGGACCCACGCCCGTTTCATCAATTTCAGCGCCGTCACCAGCGGGATCAAGGAGATCAAGGAGGTCATGGCCCAGGCGGAGCAGAGCCGCAGGGCGGGAGGCAAAACCCTGGTTTTCGTGGACGAGATCCATCGTTTCAATAAGGCCCAGCAGGACGCGTTCCTTCCCTATGTGGAGAAGGGCAGCATCATCCTGATCGGGGCCACCACCGAGAATCCGTCCTTCGAGATCAACAGCGCGCTTTTGTCCCGGTGCCGTGTTTTCGTGCTTCAGGCCCTGACGACGGAGAATCTGGCGGAGCTTCTGCGGAGAACGCTGAAAAGCAAAGAAGGCTACGGCTATCTGGATATCCATATTACCGAGGATATGCTGTGGATGATCGCAGAGTTTGCCAACGGGGACGCCCGCACCGCGCTGAACGTGCTGGAAATGGCCGTCACCAACGGGGAGATCGGGCCAGACGGCACCACGGTCACGATGGAGACCCTGAAGCAGTGCATCGGCAAAAAAAGCCTGCTTTACGATAAAAAGGGGGAGGAGCATTACAATCTGATCTCCGCCCTCCACAAATCCATGCGCAATTCCGATCCGGATGCGGCGGTTTACTGGCTGGCCCGGATGCTGGAGGCAGGCGAGGACCCGCTCTATGTGGCCCGGCGGGTGGTGCGGTTCGCCAGCGAAGACATCGGGCTGGCGGACAGCCAGGCCATGCCCCTGGCGGTGGCGGCTTATCAGGCCTGTCATTTTATCGGGATGCCGGAGTGCAATGTGATCCTGAGCCATGCGGTCATCTATATGGCCATGGCTCCCAAATCCAACGCCGCCGACGCGGCCTATATCCGGGCGAGAGAGGACGCTCTGAAGATGCTGGCGGAGCCGGTGCCTCTGAACATCCGCAACGCCCCCACGAAGCTGATGCAGGAGTTAAATTACGGCAAGGGCTATATCTACGCCCACGATACGGAGGAAAAAATGGCCCGGATGCAGTGCCTGCCGGACAGCCTGGCAGGGAAGGAATATTACCAGCCGGCCGGACAGGGAGCCGAGGCCGCGGTGAAGAAACGGCTGGAAGAGATCCGGGAATGGAAGAAAGGGACGGACTGAGAGCCGGAAAGGGGCGCGGAACCGGCCGGAGAACCGGGCGCGTTCGGAGAAAACACGGGAAATTATTTCTATTTAAGAAAGAAATCATAAAAGCGTTACAAATAAGCCCTGCTTTCCCCCTTTTCAGGGTTGGGAATTTGTGGTATACTGAGAACATGGGTTCCGCAACGGGCCGGATCCGCCCCGGAGCAGACGGCGGTTCGCGGCCGGGACGTATTTGCGGAATACAAAACGATTGCGGAGGCGCCACGGCATGAACAGATGGAATCGGGTATTGTTAAAATTGAGCGGCGAGGCCCTGGCAGGCCCGAAGAAGACAGGCTTCGATGAGGATACGGTCAGGGAGGTGGCCCGCCAGGTGAAAGCCTCCGTGGAAGCCGGCGTGGAGGTAGGCGTCGTCATCGGGGGCGGCAATTTCTGGAGGGGCCGCACCAGCAGCGCCATCGACCGTACCAAGGCGGATCAGATCGGTATGCTGGCCACGGTCATGAACTGTATTTACGTATCGGAGATCTTTCGCAGCCTGGGCATGAAAACGGAGATCTTTACGCCGTTTGCGGTAGGAGCCATGACGGAGCTGTTTTCCAGGGACAAGGCGCTGGCCTGTATGAAAAACGGCGGCGTAGCGTTTTTTGCCGGCGGCACGGGGCATCCCTATTTTTCCACGGACACGGGCATTACGCTGCGGGCGGTGGAACTGGACGCGGACTGTATCCTGCTGGCGAAATCCGTCGACGGCGTCTATGACAGCGACCCGGCGGTGAACCCGGACGCGAAGCGTTACGATACGATCCCGATCCAGGAGGTGATCGACCGGAAACTGGCGGTGGTGGATCTGACCGCTTCGATCATGTGCATGGAGCATAAGATCCCGATGGCGGTATTTGATCTGAACGAGGAAGACGGCATTGCCAACGCGATGCAGGGAAAAATAAACGGCACGATCGTGACCGTATAAACGAGGAGGGTACCAAATGGAAGAACAGTTAAAGGCGTACGAGGAGAAGATGAACAAGACGCTGGAGGTATTGCAGAGCGATTACGCCTCCATCCGCGCGGGCCGCGCCAATCCCCATGTGCTGGATAAGATCAAGGTCGACTATTACGGGACGCCGACGCCGATCCAGCAGGTAGGCAACATTTCCGTGCCGGAGGCCCGCATGATCGTGATCCAGCCCTGGGAGAAGAGCCTGATTAAAAATATCTCCAAAGCGATCCAGATGTCCGATCTGGGCATCAATCCGAATAACGACGGCAGCGTGATCCGCCTGGTGTTCCCGGAGCTGACGGAAGAGCGCAGAAAAGACCTGGCCAAGGATGTGAAAAAGAAAGGCGAGGCAGCCAAGGTAGCCATCCGCAATATCCGCCGCGATGCCAACGAGACGTTCAAGAAGATGGAAAAGAACGGCGAATTCTCGGAAGACGACCAGAAGCTGGCGGAGAACAAGATGCAGAAGCTGACGGACAAGATGATCGGGGAAGTGGACAAGGCCGTAGAGATCAAGACAAAAGAGATCATGACGGTATAGTGAGCCTGGACGAAAGGGGCGGGAGATTCCTGCCCCTTACCTGTAGGGTCGCCCTGCCGCAGACGGGGCGCATTGGGAGGATATATGGAACTGGAAAATAAGTCTCTGCCTGCGCACGTGGCCGTGATCCTGGACGGCAACGGCAGGTGGGCGAAAAAGAATGGCGTGCCCAGGGCCATGGGGCATAAGGCCGGCTGCGAAACGCTGGAAAAAATGGTGGAAGCGGCGGCGCGGATGGGGCTTCAGTATTTTACCGTCTACGGTTTTTCGACGGAAAACTGGAAGCGTTCCGAGGAGGAAGTGGGGGCGCTGATGAATCTGTTCCGCTATTATATGGTGCGGATCATCAAGATTGCCAATGACAATAACGTCCGGGTGCGCATGATCGGCGAGAAAAGCCGGTTCGCGCCGGACATCATCGCGGGCATCGACCGGATGGTGGAGAGTACGAAGCAGAATACGGGCCTGACCTTTGTGGTGGCCATCAATTACGGCGGGCGCGACGAGATCGTGCGGGCCGCGCGGAAGCTGGTAACGGATTACCGTGCAAACGGGCTTGATGTGTCCACGATCACTGAGGCCGGTTTCGCGTCCTATCTGGATACGGCGGACATCCCCGATCCCGATCTGATGATCCGGACTAGCGGGGAGCTGCGGCTGTCCAATTATCTGCTGTGGCAGCTGGCGTATACGGAGCTTTACGTAACGGATTGTCTGTGGCCTGATTTCAATCAGGAAGAATTAGAAAAAGCCATTGCGTCGTATAATAGCAGGGAGCGGCGCTTCGGCGGACGCAAATAGGGGGAGAATCATGTTTACGACACGTCTGATCAGTGGGATCGTTCTGGTGATCCTGGCGATCCTTGTAGTGGGGGCGGGCGGCAATATCCTGTTTGCCGTGACGGGAGCGATCTCCCTGATCGGCCTCTTCGAGCTGTATCGGGTGATGAAGATAGAAAAAAATCCGCTGGGCTGGATTGGTTACGGCGCGGCGGTATCCTATTATATGCTTTTGTGGATGGGTTGGGAGAAATATGTGACGCTGATGGCGATCGGGGCGCTGATGCTTCTGATGACGGTCTACGTCTTTACATTTCCCAGATATAAGACAGAAGAGATCACAGCTGCGTTTTTCGGCGTGTTTTATGTGGCGATCATGCTTTCCTATCTGTATCAGGTCCGGCAGATGCCGGACGGGGCCTACCTGGTGTGGCTGATTTTCCTGAGTTCCTGGGGCTGCGATACCTGCGCGTACTGCGTGGGGATGCTGATCGGGAAACACAAGCTGGCCCCGGTCCTGAGTCCGAAGAAATCGATAGAAGGAGCTGTCGGAGGCGTAGTTGGTTCCGCCGTTTTGGGACTGATTTACGCGGCGGTCATCGGCGGACATATGGCGGAGGTGGGCAATCCCATGCTGGCCTGCGCCGCCGCCTGCGCGATCGCCGCGGTGATCTCCCAGGTGGGCGATCTGGCGGCCTCGGCCATTAAGCGGAACCACCAGGTCAAGGATTACGGCCATTTGATTCCCGGCCACGGCGGGATCCTGGACCGTTTCGACAGCATGATCTTTACGGCCCCGGCCATTTATTTCGCGATCACGTTTCTGAGATGACGGCGGACGGAGCGGGTTGGAAAATGGTTCCGGTCCGTTGGGGCGTATTGGCATAGTGCAGAGACAGCGTGTAAGCGGGAGATGGAACGGGAAGACAGCATATAAGAGAAAGACAGGGAAGGAAGAAAGCATATAAGCGGGAAATGGAACGGGAAGACGGCATGAGCGGAAGATAGAGAGGGAAGACAGCGTATGAGCAGGAGAAAAAGCGGAAAGACAGCATAAATGGAAGAAAGTACAGGAAAACATCGCAAGCAGGAGACTGAGCAGATGAAGAAAATAGCGGTTCTGGGTTCGACCGGTTCCATCGGCACCCAGACTCTGGAGATAGTGAGAAGAAACGGCGATATACGGGTCACGGCCCTGGCGGCGGGGCGCAATATCGGGCTTCTGGAGAAGCAGATCCGGGAGTTCTCCCCCAGGCTCGCATGCGTCTGGGATCCGGAAAAGGCGAAGGAGCTGAAGATTGCCGTCGCCGACCTGCCGGTAAAAGTGGTTTCCGGCATGGAGGGCCTTCTGGAAGCGGCCGCCGAACCGGAGGCGGAGACCGTTGTAACCGCGGTCGTGGGAATGATCGGCATCCGGCCGACGATTGCGGCGATGGAAGCCGGCAAGGATATCGCTTTGGCGAACAAGGAGACGCTGGTGACGGCCGGGCACATTATCATGCCGCTGGCACGGAAGATGGGCGTCCGCATCCTGCCGGTGGACAGCGAACACAGCGCGATCTTTCAGTGCCTGAGCATGCAGCCGGACCGGGACGGCGGGGGCATTTCCTGCAAAGGCGCGGAGATCCCGCGGAAAGGCATCCGGAAGATCCTGCTTACGGCATCCGGCGGTCCGTTCCGCGGATACACGAGAGAGCAGCTGGCCGATGTGACCCTGGAGGCCGCGCTGAAACATCCCAACTGGTCCATGGGGCCCAAGGTAACGATCGATTCCTCCACGCTGGTAAATAAGGGCCTGGAGGTCATGGAGGCCCGCTGGCTGTTCGATGTGCCGGTGCAGGATATCCAGGTGGTCATACAGCCGAAAAGCATCATCCATTCCATGGTGGAGCTGATCGACGGGGCGGTGCTGGCGCAGCTGGGCACGCCGGATATGAAGCTTCCGATCCAGTACGCCCTGTATTATCCGGAACGCCGCCCGCTGCCGGGGGACCGGCTGGATTTCTGGAGTTTAAACCAGATCGCGTTTGAAAAACCGGACATGGAGACGTTCCGCGCCCTGGCCCTGGCCTATGAGGCAGGCGCGGCGGGCGGTTCCCTGCCGACGGTATTTAACGCGGCCAACGAGTACGCGGTGACGCAGTTCATCAACCACTGGATCCCGTATCTGACGATCACGGAAATGATCGAGACGGCCATGGCGCACCACCGCGTCATTGCGGAGCCTGCGCTCGAACAGATCCTGGAGACGGAGCAGGAGACCTACGATCTGCTGAAATCCCGATTTTAGCGGCGGCTGCGCACCTCACGATACGGAAACGGACACTGAATCTTTATTTTAAGAAAGAAGGTTTTTACATGAGCATCCTGATTGCCATACTGGTATTCGGCCTGATCATTCTGATCCATGAATTTGGGCATTTTATTGTAGCGAAGAAAAACGGGATCGGCGTTGTGGAATTTTCCATCGGCATGGGCCCCCGGATCCTGAGCACGGTAAAGGGCGAGACCCGTTATTCCGTGAAGATATTTCCGTTCGGCGGTTCCTGCATGATGCTGGGCGAGGATGAGAATGATTCCGATCCCCGGGCCTTTAACAATAAACCGGTCTGGTCCAGGATCGCTGTGGTGGCGGCCGGTCCGATTTTCAATTTCCTGCTGGCCTTTGTGCTGGCGACGGTCATCGTCCATTTCGTGGGCTATGATTCTGCGGAGCTGGTAGGCGTCCAGGATGGATTTTCCGCCCAGGAACAGGGCATGCAGGCCGGCGATGTGATCACGAAGCTGGACCATACGCGGATCGTGATTTACCGGGATCTGACCATGTTCATGATGACCCATGCCGGCGACCCGATCCAGGTGGAATACCGCCGGCCCACGGAAACCGGCTGGGAGACGCGCCATGCGGTGCTGACGCCGAAGGTTTCGCCTGAGACCGGGACCTACATGCTGGGGATCATCACCAGCGGCTACCGGGTCCCTACGGCGAATTTTTTTCAGACGCTGAAATACGGGGCCTATGAGGTGGTTTACTGGATCAAGGCCGTGATCAAGAGCATCGGCATGATTTTCGGCGGGCGGGTGCAGTCGGAGGACCTGGCAGGCCCCATCCGTATGGTGGCCATGGTGGATGAGACCGTGGACGAGAGCATTGTTTACGGAATCCAGACCATGCTTTTGAGCGTCGCCAATCTCTGCGTGCTGTTCAGCGCCAACTTGGGCGTTATGAACCTGCTGCCGATCCCGGCGCTGGACGGGGGACGTCTGGTGTTTATGCTGGTGGAGGCGGTGCGGGGCAAGCCCATCGACCGCGAGAAAGAGGGCATGGTCCATCTGATCGGCATGGCCCTTCTGATGTGCCTGATGATTTTTGTGCTGTTTAACGACATCTCCAATGTGTTTTTCCGAGGATGAGCTGGTCATTAAAGCAAATGTAAAACAAAAGCAGAGTTCTGCATCGTGAAATGCGGCTCTGCTTTTTTAATAACTGCGCTCTAAATTGATCCGCAATCAAATATTACCTGATCAGATGAGCGTCATCATAAGCATATGCGGTCTCCAGAAATTCATCCGGATCCATATTATCAAAATGCTCGCGCTGCCACTTTGTATAATCAAAATTTTCACGCAGTATTACAGAAATAAAATGCTCCGCTTCCGCCACGCCTAATTTTTCTATCAGGCAAGCCATCCCCTTATCCATAATTTCGGCTGTATTGTACCTCATAATTGTTCCCTTGCACTCCGGCCTATATGGACAGATGAATACTCATTTATAAATTGTCCAATAGACTGTTCCCTAATGGGGTATAGATTCTGAGAATTCTCATGATTAAGAACAAAGGAGGTTGCCAGTTCCAGTTTCCCTGCTTTAATTTTATCCTGAACATAAAGCTTGGCTTGCGCATCGAGTGAAACACTAATTTGTCTCTGATCATCATAAGGACGGTTGAAACAACAGTTATCCAAATATATTCGCATATAGGTTCCTTCCTTGTATAATATTATACTCAGAAATAACTCATTTCTCAAGATAATTTTCTATTGGGTTACGGAATAGCGGACTGCTGTCTATCAAATTCTTGTGTGTGTTACTTTATCGCACATGAGCATTTGACCGGGATATGAAACAGATAACCGCCCTGCTTAGCGTGCGCGATCCTACACGATTTTGGCTTTCGAGCTCATGGCAGCGTCTTTTTGCTAACATGTTGGAATGGCTTTGAACTATAAAAAACTAAGAAAACGGGAAAAACAGGAAACAGCAAAACAGCAAAAAGCCCGAATTAGGGGCTTGACAAACGCGGAAGCAGACCCTATAATGACAATAATTTCATGACGAAAAGCGATGATAAGAACAAGTAGCGGTCCGCAGCAGCACACAGAAAGCAGCCGGCTGATGAGAGGCGCGTGGAAAGCGGGTCGTGAATACATCTTTGAGCTTCGCACTGAACAGCGGTCATGCGGCGGGGTTTTGGATCCAGGACAGGGGCCGGCGCCGGAAGGATGGTCCGCTTGGTAGGCTGCGACGGGTTCCTGCACACGTTATCGTGCTAGAGTATTTTCTGTACTCGAAGAGGCGGAGGAGCGTGAGCCTTCCGTAAACATCAGGTGGTACCGCGAGACATATGTCCCGTCCTTTTGTTAGGGCGGGATTTTTTGTTTTCCGGCCATCCGGGCAAAGATGCGTCACGCCGGGCGTGGAAGAACTGATAATCAGCAATCGAAAGGAAAAGGAGAACAAAAAATGCAGTGTTATGAAGAACTGGTTGCCCGCGGGCTGATTGCCCAGGTGACCGACGAGGAAGAGATCCGGAAAATGGTGAATGAGGGGAAGGCCGTTTTTTACATCGGATTTGACCCCACGGCAGACAGTCTCCATGTGGGACATTTTATGGCCCTGTGCCTGATGAAACGGCTGCAGATGGCCGGAAACAAGCCGATTGCCCTGATCGGCGGCGGCACCGGCATGATCGGCGACCCTTCCGGCCGCAGCGACATGCGCCAGATGATGACCGTGGAGACCATTGAGCACAACTGCGAGTGCTTCAAAAAGCAGATGAGCCGTTTCATCGACTTTTCAGACGGGAAAGCCATGATGGTAAATAATGCCGACTGGCTGCTGAATCTGAATTATGTGGAACTGCTGCGCGAGGTGGGCGCGTGCTTTTCCGTCAACAACATGCTCCGGGCCGAGTGCTACAAGCAGCGCATGGAGAAGGGTTTAAGTTTCCTGGAATTTAACTACATGATCATGCAGAGCTATGATTTCTATATGCTGTTCCAGAAATACGGCTGCAACATGCAGTTCGGCGGCGACGATCAGTGGAGCAATATGCTGGGCGGCACCGAGCTGATCCGCCGCAAGCTGGGCAAGGATGCTTACGCCATGACGATTACGCTGCTCCTCAATTCCGAGGGCAAGAAGATGGGCAAGACCCAGTCCGGCGCGGTCTGGCTGGATCCGAACAAGACCTCGCCCTTCGACTTCTACCAGTACTGGAGAAACGTGGCCGACGCGGACGTGCTGAAATGCCTGCGGATGCTGACGTTCCTGCCGCTGGAGCAGATTGAGGAGATGGATCACTGGGAGGGCAGCCAGTTAAATACCGCCAAGGAGATTCTGGCGTACGAACTGACCAGTCTGGTTCACGGCGAGGAAGAGGCGAAGAAGGCCCAGGAAGCGTCCCAGGCGCTGTTTAAGGGACAGGGCAGTCTGGAAAATATGCCGTCCTTCGCTTTGAGCGACAGCGATTTCAACGAGGCGGGCGAGATTGATATTCTGGGGATCCTGCAGAAATCCGGCCTGGCTCCGTCCCGCGCCGAAGCGCGCAGGAATGTGGAACAGGGCGGCGTGACCGTGAACGGCGAACAGATGAAAGACATCCGCAAAACTTATGGAAAAGCGGATTTTGCGGGCGACGGCATGATCGTCAAGCGCGGCAAGAAGAATTTCATGAAGATTACGGCCTAGGAAATGGGCCGGAATCGGCGCGGAACCAGAGCAGGGAGACTCGGGACGCGGCAGACGTTGGAAAAGCTATAAAGCGTGCCCGGATGGCTTGAGCAGCCGGAGACTGCGCCGCAAAAAAGCGGGATTGCCGTAAAGAGGCGTGACCGCCGCAAAAAAGCGGGGTTACCGTAAAAAAGCTGTGCTGCCGCAAAAAGCAGGGTTACCGCAAAAAGCTGTGCTGCCGTAAAAAGCGGGGCCGCCGCAGAAACGGCATGCACCGGTCACTGGCCGGACATTTGCGCATCCGTCACCGGAGGGATATTCAGCCGGAAGAACAGGATGCGTCAATGTCCGGGCCAGCCGGATGCAGCCGGACTGCGGCGGCTCCTGCTTGTTTGTATTCAGACAAGCCGTTTGCCGGAGATTTCCGATTTCATCAGTAAGGCTCTCCGTTTCCCGTCTGCGGAACGTTTTTTGGCAGCTGGGTTCAGAAGGCTAGTGCAGCGCTCCGCTGGCGTCGGGCGTGAAGGTCTTCGGCTCGGTCAGCATGCTGCCGTCAGACTGCAGATAGTAGTAATTGCCGTTCCATTTCAGGAAACCGGTCTGCATGACGGCGGTTTCCGGATCCATATAATACCATTTGCCGTCCACGAACTGCCAGCCGACCATCAGGTTGCCGGTCAGATCGTAGAGGTACCAGCGGCCGTCGATCTTCTGCCAGCCGGTCCGGATATCGGACGCGGGTTCCACCGCGTCGGCGAACAGCAGGATCGAAGAAGCGGTATTCGTGTCGCCGGCCCAGATCAGGCAGATACTTCCGGCTTTCAGGTCCTCCAGGGTAACGATGTTGCGCGTCAGGTAGGGGGAAATGGGGCAGGCAGCCGGAATCGTATAGATGTCATCCCCCGTTGTGGTCAGCGTCGCTTCGGTCTGATCCGCGTTCCAGGAGATCTCCCGGACCTGCACGTAGGCGGGAACCCTGAAATCGGCCGGGATGCCGCAAAGCACCAGTTCCGCATGGGTCCTGGGCGGAATGCTCATGGTCACAGCCGGCCCGATATAGGCGTAGACCGTTTCGCCGTCGGCAATGTCCTCATAAGAGACCGGCAGTCCGCTGACGGCGTTTAGGAACAGGGTTTCCTCGGACGGAACGATCAGAACCTCGCCTTTGTAGGATTGGGACTGGTTGTCCATCCTTAAATAAACCGTGTTGCCGGTTTGGTCCCGGGTAACAGGTCCCCACATCACGGACAGAGAGCCGGGTTCGATCGCCGCCTGAGCCGTGACCATTGCGCCGGCCGTCAGGATCGACGCCGCGCATAAGCAAGAGAGTATCTTCGTCAGTTTTTTCATCAGTCAAGCCTCCTTTGATGGTTCTTATTCGATCTGCACATGGGATTCCGGACGAGAAGTACAGCCGGATCAGGTACCGTTCATGTGTCTATTATAGCAAAAGCGGATCCTTAATAAAAGAGAGAAAAGGTTACGTTTTATTAACAATTTATGAAAAATGCGGCCGGCACGGGCGTTTTGCCTGAACATCGCTGCGCCGGAAAAGGACGGGTTTCGGAGACGGTATGTACTTTTTTATAAATAGTACTTGACATTACCAAGTAGTTGGTATAATATAAAACCTGAAGAAAGCGAGGGACAGTATGAATGCGCAGTTCAAAAAAGGAGTCCTGGAACTGATCGTGCTGGAGTCGGTCCGGCAGAGGGATATGTACGGGTACGAGCTGGTGGAGGAGGTGTCCAAAGTGGTGGACGTCAATGAAGGCACCATCTACCCGCTTTTGAAGCGGCTGACCAATGAACGGTATTTCGAGACGTATCTGAGGGAATCCACGGAGGGCCCGCCGCGGAAATATTACCACCTGACGGTGGCGGGGATCCTTTACCGGGACAGGCTGGAGGCGGACTGGACGGAGTTTGCGGGCCGCGTCGGCCGTTTTCTGGAGGAGCACAGGGAAAGATAGTTTTGGGAATGGTCCGGCCGCGGAAGGATCCGAAGACGGCCGGGGACAGGCAGCGATGAAAAGAATGGAGCGGACGATGAACAAGAAAGAATTTCTGAGCAGGTTGGAGCAGGCGCTGGCGATCCTGCAGGAAGAAGAACTGAGAGATATTCTGGATGAATATGAGCAGCACATTGACATGAAAATGAAGAGCGGTCTGAGCGAAGCGGAAGCGATCGCCGATTTCGGCGATTTCCGGGAGCTGACGGCGGATATTCTGGAAGCTTACCATGTGCGGACCGATTATGCTTCGGTGACCGGGAAAGGCCCGGGCGGAAACGGGGCCGCCTCTGCCGGGACGGGCGGCCGGGCTGCGGCCGGCGTCTCTTATGGCGGAGAAACGGACCGGCGGACGGCCGCGGGAGGCGGGCAGGAGTTTGACGGACCGGCCGGGGAGCATGGCGGGCGGTTGGAGGAACAGACGTCCGGCGGACCGGAGGCGTATGATTCCGGAGAGACGTATAAGACGCGGACAGACGATTTTTCCGGACGGATTTCAGGAAAACAGGCAGGCGGTTATTCGGAGCGGAAAGCGGAAGAACAGGCAGGCGGCGTCTCGCGGGACCCTGCAGGCGGGGACAAAACGGAGAGTTCCGGGCGCGGGCTGTACGGTTCGGTTAAAAATCTGTGCGGGCTGTTCTGGCGCGGCCTGAAGCGTGCGTTCTGCTGGACCTGGGAGAAAACGGCGCATGGGGCGGTCTGGCTCTGGAAGCTTACGGAGTCTGCGGTCATCTGGAGCTGGAATGTGCTGTGTACCCTGGGCAAATGGAGCTGGAAAGCGCTGTGTGTGTTGGCGGCCCGAAGCTGGCTTTTGCTGTGCGGGATGGGACGGTGGAGCCGGAAAGCGCTGCGCTGGTCCAAAAAGCAGCTTTGCCGTCCGTTTGTCTGGCTGACGGGAAGGAAAGCAGTCGGCAGGAAAGAAGGTTCCGGGACGGAAGGGTACGAACCTGACGCAGCCGGAATCGGACGCGGAAAAAAGAAAACAGTAGAGAAAGAAGGTGCGGAAATGTATGCGGGAAGAAGCCTGTTGAGCGGCGCGGGCCGCGGGATCAGGGCCTTGTGCAGATGGTGCGCGGAGGTTGTGGTCTGGTGGGTGCGTCTTTTCTGGAATATCGGGTGTATCTGCGGCGTATTGCTGGTGGGAATGTTCGGCATGTGCGGACTCTTCTTTTTAGGTATGCTGGCCGTGCTGCTGCATGACGGGTATCCGCTGTGGGGCGTGACGCTGATCTGCTTCGGCATCACCGCGAGTCTGTTTGCCCTGGTTTGTTTCGGCCTGACGCTTTTGTGGCGCGGGCAGAGGAGAACCGTTCCCGCGGAAAGCGGAAGGCAGGAATTTCCCGCGCGGGGATACGGGGATGGACAGGGAGAGCGGGCCGGAAAAGCGAAGCCGGCGTGGCGGCAGCGGCTGGTGCAGGACCGGAAGGAAGCATTCCCCTCACCGGACGGGAACGCGCCGGCAGAAAAGGAACGGATTCCGGAACCGGAAGAACAGCCGGCCGGGCCGGGTTTCGTACAGGAAGCGAAGGAAAAACGGGCGGAGACAGACATAGCCGCGGAGACAGAAAATGTCGCGGAGGCAGCAGATTCCGGAACAGCAGATTCCAGGACGGCGGAGCATGCGGAAACGGCGGCGGAACCGGAAACGGAAGACGCAGACGGGAAGGAGGAAGAACATGCGTAGAAAAAGGATCATTCTGGTGATACTGTTCCTGGCGGGCGTATTGGTCAGCGGCATCGGCGCCGGTATCGCCTTTATAGAGTATTCTTCTTTTGAATTCGGAGAAAAGCAGATCCTGGGCGAGGAGCATCTGGTGACGGAGGAACTGGATTTTCCCATCGAGGATGAGGGAATCCTGATCCTGAGCGGCCGGTATTTCGGTGCGGCACGATCCGGGGGAGTGGTTGGGAGAAACGGCGTCCTTCAAACAGCCTCGATTGAGGAGGATGCGGACGTACCGGTCGATGTTGTACGGTACAGAATCACGTATAACGATTCCTGGCTGGAGCCTTATCTGAACTATGAGGCGTATCAGGCGGAGAAAACGGATGAGCCGGAAAGCGCCGGCGCGGACCGGGCAGCATCTGACGCAGAGAACGGAGACGAAACAGAATCCGGGTCCGGCGCGGAGCAGGCGCAGGATAAGATTGTTTACGCCGGGGTGCTGCGTCTGTCATTTTCCTATACAGGGGATGAATTCCGCGTGCTGATGGAGAATAAGGACTGGATCTTAAGCAATCTGAAACAGAAAAAGATACCGGATTATGAGCTGGCCTCCGTCGAAGACGTCCGAATCCTGGTGAATCCGGACACCCTGGAGCGGATCGAGAACCGGCTCTGGCGGTAAGCGGACAAAAAGGAGCGGGCAGGCCGGGGCTGCGTTCGGTCAGGGGACGGCCGCCTGCCGGCAGGCGGGAAAATCCCGGCGGGCGTCAGGAAAACAGATGCTCCGCCAGGATCTTCAGGCCGATCCCGATCAGGATGCAGCCGCCGGCCAGCTCCGCCCGGGATTTGGAACGGGTTCCGAACGCGGAGCCTGCGCAGACGCCGGAAACAGACATGCCCAGGGCGACGGCTCCGATCAGGGCGGCGGCCTGCAGGATCCGGACGCGCAGGAACGCGAAGGTGACGCCGACGGCCAGCGCGTCGATGCTGGTAGCCACCGCCAGCGGGACCATATCCCGGAAGGCTACGGAATCGTTGCAGCGCTCTTCTTCCGGATCCCCGGCTTCCCGGATCATGCTGCCGCCGATGATGCTCAACAGAAGAAAAGCGATCCAGTGATCGCAGGCGGTGATCGCCCCCTGGAACCGGACGCCCAGCAGGTAGCCGGCCAGCGGCATCAGAGCCTGGAAACCGCCGAAATACAGGCCGACGATCACGGCGCGGCGCGGGTCCGGCCGTTTCATGGCCAGGCCCTTGCAGACGGCGACTGCAAACGCGTCCATGGACAGGCCGGCGGCGGTCAGAAGCAGTTCAAACAGTGACATAGGGGGCCTCTTATCCGGTGTTTCATTTCAGCATATGGCGGAAAAAGGAAAAAAGACTTATCGGCGGTTCAAATTGCAGATAAGTCTTTTTTGCATACAGGAAAAACGGCCCTGACCGTGAGCGGCGCAGGTCTACAGGTACTCCCGCAGATCTTTGCACAGATTTTCTTCCAGGCTTGCCAGTCTGCCGCAGATATCGCGGGAGGTCTGGTCGGCGTCCGAATACTGGTTCATATATTTGTGCAGGGACTTGACGCCCATGTTGCAGCCGTCGGTGATTAGATCAGCCACCGTGGCGTCGCTTTCGTCAATGCCCATTTTCATAGTGGTTTTCATCCAGGACATGGTTTTCGCCATGGGGTTCGGGTCTTTTTCGCTGCTGTGGTGCTGATTCAGCAGGGAATGGATCTCATTGCCCAGCTTTTCATGATCTTCTTTGCTTTCCGAAAGCAGGTTTTTCATGCCGGAATCCCGGATGCGTTCCAGGACTTCATTGAAGGAGGAAACGGCCATTTTGACCCCGGCGTCGCATTCTTTCAGCAGATTGATAGTATCTCGGTTTTCCATTTTCATTTACCTCCAGTCTTGTTTTTAAAAGTATGCCCGGAAGGACCGGGATTCTATGCGGAAGCTGCATGGCGTTTTTTCCCATTTGCGGCGGCGGACCGTTTTCCGGCTCTGCCGCTGCCTGGCGGGCGGCAGCGGCGCGTCTGCCCCGGGGATTGTGCCCTCCGTTTTTATAAAAGAAATTCCGGCCGCCGGATGGCGGAAGGCTGGCCGGACGGGATATCGCCCCGGAACCTGAGAGACGGACGGAAGCCTGCGTCTTTTGCGGCACGGGAGCGGGATGTGTCCTTGCTTTATGGGAAAAAGTGGTATACAATAGGGAAAACGGGTTCGGCCGGAAAAGAGCGATCGGACAGAAAGGACCGGAAAATGGAAAGCTTGAGCACACTTTGCTATATGGAAAAGGACGGATGTTACCTGATGCTTCACCGGGTCATGAAGAAAAACGACGTGAATCAGGATAAGTGGATCGGCGTGGGAGGACATTTCGAAGAGGGGGAAAGTCCGGAGGAATGTCTGCTGCGGGAGGTGTATGAGGAGACAGGCTATACCCTGACATCGTTTAAGTTTCGGGGGCTGGTGACCTTTGTGTCCGGCAGCGGGGAGACAGAGTACATGTCTCTGTTTACCGCCGATGCGTTTACGGGAACGCAGGCTGCCTGCGACGAGGGAGTGCTGGAATGGGTGCCGAAGGACCGGGTATGGGAGCTGAATTTATGGGAGGGCGACAGGATCTTTTTCCGTCTGATCGAAGAGAACCGGCCGTTTTTCTCCCTGAAGCTGGTCTACAACGGGCAGGGAGGACTGGTAAGCGCGGCTTTGGACGGAAAACCGATGGAGCTGTTTGATATTCGGAACGAAGACGGCGCGAAGACGGGGATCGTGCGGGAGCGGGGCGTGGCCCACAGGGACGGAAGCCTCCACGCCACCTCCCATATCTGGATCGTGCGGGAGCGGCCGTCTTCTGCCGGGAGGCCGGAGGAGGGTCCGGAAAGCCCGGAAGCAAAACCGGCCCCGGACTATGAAGTGCTGCTGCAGAAGCGCAGCATGGAGAAGGATTCTTATCCGGGCTGCTACGATATTTCTTCGGCGGGGCATGTGGCGGCCGGCGGCGGATATCTGGAGACGGCGCTCAGGGAGCTGTCGGAAGAGCTGGGCATTGCGGCGGACGCGGCGGATCTGGAGCCGGTGGGTATCTGCGCGGCCTATGAGGAGGAGATGTTTGACGGGAAACCGTTCCGGGACGCGGAGCGGGCGCAGATCTACGTGTACCGGAAGCCGGTGGACATTGAGAAGCTGACGCTGCAGGAGGAAGAGCTGGACGGGGTAGCCTGGATCGGTTATGAGGAATGTCTGCGGATGATCCGGGAAAAGGACCCGCTTTACTGCATCCGGGAAGAGGAATTTTTAATGCTGGGAAACTATCTGGGATATTGCGCGGACCCTGCTTTTATGCTATGATTGTGAGCATCACACCGATGAACCGGCCCAAGGAGGACAAGATGATTCAGAAATTGATTGAAAAGATCCAGAAAACAAATGCCCCGATCTGCGTCGGACTGGACCCGATGCTCGGCTATATTCCGGAGCATATTACGAGAAAAGCGTTTGAAGAATACGGAGAGACGCTGGAGGGGGCCGCGGAGGCCGTCTGGCAGTTTAATAAAGAGATCGTGGACTGCACGTTTGATCTGATCCCGGCGGTAAAGCCCCAGATTGCCATGTATGAGCAGTTCGGGCTCCCGGGACTGACCGTATATAAAAGGACCGTGGATTACTGCCGCGGCAAAGGTCTGATCGTGATCGGGGACGCTAAGCGGGGTGACATCGGTTCCACGTCGGCGGCCTACGCCGCGGGGCATCTGGGGCATGTGCAGGTGGGAAGCCGGTTCCTGCGCGGATTTGACACGGATTTCCTGACGGTGAATCCCTATCTGGGCACCGACGGCGTGAAGCCTTTCGTCGATGTGTGCCGGGCGGAGAATAAGGGGATTTTTGTGCTGGTGAAAACCTCCAATCCTTCCAGCGGCGAATTCCAGGATCAGCGGATCGGCGGCCGCGCCCTTTACGAGCTGGTGGCCGAAAAGGTGGCGGAATGGGGCGCCATGTCCATGGACGGAGCCTACAGCGATGTGGGCGCCGTGGTCGGCGCGACGTATCCGGAGATGAGCCGGATCCTGAGGAAGCAGATGCCCCATACCTATTTCCTGGTGCCGGGCTACGGGGCCCAGGGCGGCACGGCGGAGGATTTGAAATACTGTTTTCATGAGGACGGCCTGGGAGCCATTGTTAATTCCTCCCGCGGCGTCATTGCGGCCTATAAGAAAGAACCTTACGCGAAATTCGGGCCGGAGCATTTCGGGGAGGCGTCCAGGCAGGCCGTCATCGACATGGCGGCGGATATCAACCGGGTGCTGTAACGGCCGGATTTTCCCCGGACTGCGGAGAGACAGGGAGGGAGATACGGCGGCGGAGCCGTCGGGGCGTTTTCCCGCGGAAAAGCGCGGAAATGCGGCAGCGCCGCGGCCCCGGACCGTCCGTTTTCGGCGGATAAGCGCGGAAATGCGGCAGCGCCGCGGACCCGGACCGTTCATTTCCCGCGGAAAAGCCCGGAAAACCTCTGTCCGGGATACGGCATGACAGAAAGGATACGGAAATTTATGGCAAAAAGAAAAGAAACGGCAAAAGTACTCAGCCAGGACAGGCTGTCGGAAGGAATCTACAGCCTGTGGCTGGAGGCGGGGGAGATCGCGGCGCAGGCGCGGGCGGGGCAGTTTGTCTCCGTCTATACGAAGGACGCCTCGCGGCTTCTTCCGAGGCCCATCAGCATCTGCGAGACCGACCGGGAAAAGGGAGCGCTGCGGCTGGTCTACCGGGTCGCGGGAGCCGGCACCAGGGAGTTTTCTTCCTATCGGAAGGGAGATACAACGGAAGTGCTGGGGCCGCTGGGAAACGGGTTCCCCGAAATCGCGGCCGGAAAACGTGCCCTGGCGGTCGGCGGCGGGATCGGCATTCCCCCGATGCTTCAGCTGATAAAAGAACTGAAATGTGATAAAGCGGCGGTGCTGGGCTACCGGGATCAGTTATTTCTGAAAGAAGAATTTGAACGGTACGCGCCGGTATACCTGGCGACGGAAGACGGGAGCGCCGGCACGAAAGGAAACGTCCTGGACGCGGTCCGGGCGGAGGGCCTGGAAGCGGATGTGATCCTGGCCTGCGGACCCGCCCCCATGCTGAAAGCCCTGAAGGCCTATGCGGCGGAGCGGGGGATCGAGTGCTGGCTTTCCCTGGAGGAGCGGATGGCCTGCGGCGTCGGCGCCTGCCTGGCCTGCGTATGCCGTTCCGCGGAGGTGGACGGCCATTCTCACGTTCACAATAAAAGAATATGCAAGGACGGTCCGGTGTTCCGTGCCGAGGAGGTGGTGCTGTGAAAAATACGAGCGTGACGATTGCAGGCGTGGAGCTGAAAAATCCGGTCATGACGGCTTCCGGTACCTTTGGCTCCGGCGAGGAATACAGCGAGTTTGTGGATCTGAGCCGTCTGGGGGCGGTTGTGACGAAGGGCGTCGCGAACGTTCCGTGGCCCGGCAATCCGACGCCCAGGATCGCCGAGGTTTATGGAGGCATGCTCAACGCCATCGGCCTGCAGAATCCCGGCATCGATGTGTTCGTGTCCCGGGATATCCCGTTTTTGAAACAGTATGATACGAAGATCGTCGTCAACGTCTGCGGGCGGACCGCGGAGGATTATGTGGAGGTAGTGGAACGGCTGTCCGGCGAGCCGGTGGACCTTCTGGAGATCAATATTTCCTGCCCCAATGTGAAAGAGGGGGGCATCGCGTTCGGCCAGGATCCGAAGGCGGTGGAGGCCATTACGAAGGCGGTAAAAGCGAAAGCGAAGCAGCCCATTATCATGAAGCTGAGTCCCAATGTGGCGGATATCACGGTCATGGCGAAGGCGGCCGAGGCCGGCGGCGCGGACGCGCTGTCTTTGATCAACACACTGACCGGCATGAAGATCGACATTCACAAAAGGACCTTCGCCCTGGCCAACAAAACGGGGGGCCTTTCGGGACCGGCGGTCAAACCGGTGGCGGTCCGGATGGTCTATCAGACGGCCCGGGCGGTGAAGCTGCCCATCATCGGCATGGGCGGCATCCTGACGGCGGACGACGCCATCGAGTTCCTTTTGGCGGGAGCGACCGCGGTGGCAGTGGGCACGGCCAATTTCCACGATCCCTATGCCACGGTCCGGATCGCGGAAGGGATCGGGCGCTATATGGACCGGTACGGGATCGAGGATATCCGGGAACTGATCGGAGCGGTGCGATAAGAGCGGGCGGCCCGGCGAAACTGATTGAAAAAGCGCGGCGTTTATGATATAAAATGGATAGACCGATACACGACAGAGCAGACAGAAAGAGGGGTTTTCAGGGCATGGAACGGTACAAGCAGGAATTTATTACGTTTATGGTGGAGAGCAATGTGCTCAAATTTGGAGATTTTACGCTGAAAAGCGGGCGGAAATCCCCGTTTTTCATGAATGCGGGGGCCTACGTGACCGGTTCCCAGCTGATGCGGCTGGGGCGGTATTATGCGGAGGCTATTCATGCGCATTACGGGGACGATTTTGACGTGCTGTTCGGGCCGGCCTACAAGGGGATTCCCCTGAGCGTGGCGGCGGTGATCGCATTCCATGAGCTTTACGGAAAAGAGATCCGTTATTGTTCCAACCGCAAGGAGATCAAGGACCACGGCGATACGGGGATCCTGCTGGGCAGCAAGCTGTCCGACGGCGACCGGGTCGTGATCATCGAGGACGTGACGACCTCCGGCAAGTCCATCGAGGAGACGTTCCCGATCCTGAAGGCCCAGGCGGATGTAGAGATCGTCGGGCTGATGGTGTCCTTAAACCGCATGGAGAAGGGCAAGGGCGAGAAGAGCGCCCTGGAGGAGATCCGGGATCTTTACGGGATCCGGGCCAATGCCATCGTGACGATGGCGGAGGTCGTGGAGTACCTCTATAACCGGGAGTGTCTGGGCAGGATTGTGATTGACGATACGCTGAAAGCGGCGATCGACGCATATTATGAGCAGTACGGCGCACGCTAATGAAAGCAAAGCGGCGCAGCGGCCGGACCCTGCGGCGGACGGGACATCCGAAGCAGGCGGAAGCTTCCGGCACAGAGAAAACGCGGGTTCATGACAGGAAGGAGGGCGCAGGATGGAGAAAGTTTATAAAGCTATGAGAAATACGGGCGTTGCCAACATTGCCATCGGCATCATCATGATCGTGGCCGGCGTCAGCACCGGCGTGATTGCGGTTGTCAGCGGCGCGAATCTGCTGAAGAAAAAAGCACATCTGTCATTTTAACGTAAGAGGAGCTGCCGTAAGCGAGTGTTCCGGTCCGGATAGGCTGCCGGAACCGGTTTGCGGCAGCCCGTTCCTTGTCCGGAGACAGCCCCCGGGGAAACCGCGGACGGCAGACCGGACGGAAGCTCAGGATGGACCATTACGCCGCCGCAGGGCGTTTTTATAGACTGGAATTTGTGGGAGCAGACTATGTTTCATAAATATACGCGAAACCAGAAGGGCATCTGGGTACTGTTTATTCTGTACCTGGCTGTGCTGATCTATCTGGTATTTTTTGCTGAGACGTTTCGCCGCGGCGGAGGGCTCGCGATGGAGTATGCCTATAATCTGGAACCGTTTAAAGAAATCAAGCGTTTTTACAGATACAGAGAACAGCTGGGCTGGGATGTGGTGCTGGTCAATCTGGCGGGCAATGTGCTGGCGTTTATGCCGTTTGCGTTTATGCTGCCGATCGTGAGCCCGAAAGCCAGGGGATTTTTCCGGACCGTATTCCTCACGTTTCTGCTGAGTCTCTGCATCGAATGCGTCCAGCTGGTCACCAGGGTGGGCAGCTTTGACGTGGACGATCTGGTCCTGAATACGCTCGGCGGAGCGATCGGATTTATCGCGTACCGGATTGTCCAGAAGATACGGGTGAGGAGGAAGCTTCGTGCCGGCAAAAAGAAACATGCCTAGATCCGGTCCGCGCAGGCGCCCGCAGGGGGAAGAGCGGAGAAAGAGGATCGCACGGCGGATCAGGGAAGAAAAACTGGCGGAGGGCCAGAGAGTACGCAGGGAATCGCTTACGCAGGAGGAGCGGGCCAGAAGAGCGAAACTGGCGCAGGAACAGCGTCTGAGACGGGCCCGAAAGGAAGAGAATATCCGCAGGGAACGGGAGGCGGCCGCCAAAAGGGTCTCCTATATCCGGAAACCGCTGGCGGGGCGGAGCGTGATCGGCGCGTTTCTGCTGCTGGCGGCGCTGCTGTTTTTGGGCTTTTGCGTTTACACGGCTTACGCTACCCGCGGAGGGGCGGCGTTTTCCGTCGGGGGTCCGGCGCTCTGCAGCATCCTCTGCGCGTTTTCTGCTTTTTGGTACCATGTGGCCGCGTTTCGTGAGAAAGACAAAAATTACCGGCTGGCCAGGATCGGGATTGTGCTCAGCGCGGTGCTTCTGGCGTTCTGGGGGGCGCTGATTTATTTTTCCTGGTGACAGGGTCTGGCAGAAACGAAAGGAAGCGGGCGGCCGCCGGAAACAGGCCGCTTCGGGAAAAATCGGAGGATAGATATGAACGATCAGCAATTTTGGAAAGAAGAAAATGAATCCGTGCGGGAACGGTTCACCCTGTCCCTGGAACGGATCGGACTGATGGAGCAGGAGGAAACGACGCCCATGCCGTACCGGGATTATTTCAGGCGTACGGCGGCGTTTATCAGGGATACAGCGGAGACGTTTTCGCTTGCGGAAAGCGGACGGCTGCGGCAGCTGAGCCTGGAGGAGCTGGCGGGCCTAAACCGCAGGCTTTACGGGGACATTCTGCCGGAGCATTATGAGGAAAGCTACGGCAACCCGTCCTATGCGGTCCGGCTCCTGGGAGCGGAGTACGGGCCGCTCCTTACGTATCTCTATGCGGAGCTGCGGGGCCAGATCGTATTTGCCCATGAGTGCCGGCTGACGGAAATGACGATTCTCAATGAGCTTTTCATCGAGATCTACAATCTGTTCGAAGAGGAGGAGCTTCCTGCGCCGGAGCGGATCCGGGATGCCTTTTTCTGGTTCGCCAGCGATTATTCGGAGCTGATTGCGGAATACAGGCTGCGGGAGCAGGTGGATCCGTCCCTGCGCTTCGCCAAAGAGATCGTCGCCGGGATGGACGCGGAGGATCTGCGGTATCTGTATTTTTACGGGGAATATGTGTCGGAGGAAGAGCTGGCGGTGGCCCGGTTCCTGAACGGGCTTCCGCAGGAGACCATCGACCGGATGGCGGACACCTATACGGAAGGGTACCGGAAGGGCTTTGAGGTCACGGGCCGGAATCTGTCGGCCAAAGGGTCCGTCCGCCTGTACTATGAGCTGGGCTTTGAGCGCATGGTGAAAAAGGCCATGGAGAATTTTGCCGCGCTGGGACTGGAATCCATCCTCTGCCGCTGCGGCGTCTGGTCCATGGATAAAAATCCCGGCGGGAAAGGCGGCTATTACGGCGCTTCCGCCAATAAGCAGTACGAGTATGACCACCGCTACGATCACGCCGTCTATTATCAGAAGGCCTATACGGACCGGAAACAGGCGGTGCTGGCGTCCGCCTATGAAACTTACCGGGATCTGTGCGCCGCGTACGCGGGACCGGCCGCGATCGAGACCTTTGGAGAGGCTGGTTTTGAGCCGGTCAACCGGCCGGAGGCCTGGGCCCTGACCGAGAAGCAGGAGAAGCTGGCGCTGTCCGTCCGGAGCGCCGCCATGCAGCTGATGGACCGGTATATTCCGGAGGAGGAGACCAGCTTCACCATTATCGCGTTCCCGAAACCTTCCATCGGAGAACACTTTGAGGAGATTTTCGGAGAGGTCATCCGGGTCAACACGCTGGATTACGAACTTTATAAAAAGGTGCAGCAGCATATTGTGGACCGGCTGGACCAGGCGGAGTACGTGGTGGTGAAGGGCGCCGGCGAAAACCATACCGATCTGCGGGTTTCCCTTCATCCGCTGGCAGATCCGGCCCGTCAGTCGAATTTTGAAAACTGCGTTGCGGACGTGAATATTCCGCTGGGAGAAGTTTTTACCTCTCCGGTTCTGGCCGGAACCGCGGGCGTGCTGGAAGTCAGCTGCGTTTACATCGGCGATTTTCAGTTTAAGAACCTGCGGATGGAGTTTGCGGACGGCATGGTGACCTCCTACGCCTGCGATAATTTCGCGGACGCGGAGCACAGCCGGCAGCTGGTGAGGCAGATGATCCTGAAAAACCATGACACGCTGCCGATCGGCGAATTTGCCATCGGGACCAACACGGCGGCCTACGCGATGGCGCAGAAATATGGGATCCTGGACCGTCTGCCGATCCTGATCGTGGAGAAGACCGGTCCCCATTTTGCGGTCGGGGACACCTGCTACAGCCGCAGCGAGGATACGGCGGTCTATAATCCGGACGGGAAGGAACTGATCGCCCGGGACAACGAGCGTTCGATTCTGCGCAGAGAGGACCCGGCCGTGGCCTACTTCAACTGCCACACGGACATCACGATTCCTTATTCGGAGATCGGAGAGATCTACGGGGTGACGGCGGCGGGAGAAAAACTGCCCGTCATCGAAGCCGGCCGCTTCGTCGTGCCGGGGACGGAGCTTCTCAATGAGGCCCTTGAAGAGCTTGAGGAATGAGAGGCCGTTTTGCGGCGGTTTTCGTCAGGCTCCCGCGCTGCCGCTTCCATTGTTTTGCGGACCTTCCGGCTGCGCGGAGGAACGGCAGGACAGTCTGACAGCCGATCCCGGGAGCATCCTGGCCTGACAGAAGCGGGAAGTCCGGGTGACTCCCCAGCCGACTGCCGCGGGCAGAAACAGTCCGATCAAAAGATGCGGGATCTGGAGTTCCGTCCGAAAGCTTGCGGGAAAATGCGGCAGCTCCTCATAGGAAGCGCCGATGATGCTGCCGTAAATCCGGTCGATCAGTTTGAATACGAAGAAATGCAGCGCCATAATATCAAATGAATGGCGGCCGAGGAACGCAAAGCACGCGCGCAGGGGCTTCAGCTTTTCGATCAGATTGGACAGGCACAGGGCAAAATAGATCCCCAGCAGGGAGATGGGATAGTACCAGAGTCCCGGTATGCTCAGGCTGCTGATATCGATAAAAATGTGGAACCGTTCATTGACCTGATACAGAATAAACGCACTGATGATACAGCCGTACCAGGTGGCGTATTTCCGGAAATCAGGCAGGTAATTGTGCAAAAGCCACGCGGCCAGGAACAGAGGGCAGACGGTAAGAGCGGTCTGGATGTTGTAGAGAAGCTGCATGCCTTTCATTGTGAGCACGACGCCGGCGACTCCGAACAGCAGGTTCAAAAGGCAGATGGCCGGGAGTTTGCAGCTCTGCACATGGGTGATACGGACGCAGACCCGCCCTAACCAGACAGTGCCGGCGAAAATGACGGAAGCCAGGAGCCAGGCGGGCAGAAACCACAGCGCCCCCTGCAGGCTCTCGGTATAGAGCATGAGGGAGGAATTTAAGAGATTGACCAGCGTCTGCGAATGGTTGTAGATCGCGTCGCTTACGATCAGATGCTGCCGGACCAGGGCGTTGTGCAGAAGAACGAGCAGGGCGGAATAAACGGTAGCCCGGAGCCAGCAGCCGTTCAGGCGCGTGCCGAAATAGGCGAAAGGCGAGTCGCCGTATTTTTTCTCGTTGTAGAAAAAGCCGGTTGCGAAAAAGAACAGCGCCAGATGGAACAGATAGACGAAAGCTCCAAAGCGGGTCATACAGTGTCCCCATACGACGGCCGTGATGCCGATGCCTTTTACGACGTCCCAGTAAGTTGAGCGAGAAGAGTCAGCAGTCATAAAAATCTCCTTTGTATACAGGATAAATGAGTCAAAAGGGTTCAAAATTGCAGATTTCCCAGAAGAATCTTACTATACGGAGGGAAAAAAGGCAAGTAAAAATTGGAGAATGGAAAAAACGGCTTGTAATTCCTGAAAGATGTGCTATACTTAAAACGTTCTTTAGGAACCAGAGACACTCCGGCCGCCAAAAGGTCCGATGGGGCGGCGCGGGAAACAATGACAATTTCATAGGACGCAGAGTAGATTTGTGCGCGTAAAGTGCCCGGCGGACGGGGAGTTGCCGGCGGGACGAAGGAAACGGCTGCCGTATGGATACCGGGAGATCAAGGACCCAGAGACCGGAAGGAAGCCGCGGACGCGGTGCATGAGTCGCATCCCGCTGCAATGGAAGATAGGATGATTATCTCCTGTTGTGGTAAGAGGTCTGCAAAGGAGGTAATTTTTTATGAAGAAATTAGCAACTTTGTTCCAGGAATCTTACAGAGAATTCTACGAGTATGGGCCGGACAAAAAGACGGTGAAGGGCGTGCGCGTGAAGACGATTACGACTCTCGGCATGTTCGGGGCCATCTCCATTATTCTTGGAGCGCTGACGCTGACGATCGGCGATTATATCAAGATCGGTTTTTCGTCCATCGCCAACCAGTTTGTGTACTATCTGTTCGGGCCGGTTGTGGGAGGATTATTCGGAGGCGCGCTGGATATCCTGAAGTATATCGTAAAGCCGACGGGAGCCTTTTTCCCCGGATGGACCATCAGCGCTATGGCCGCGGGCGTGCTGTACGGGTGTTTCCTGTATAAGCGGCCGCTGAGCCTGCGCCGGGTACTGGCCGCGGAGCTGGCGGTTTCGGTGGTCTGCAATATGCTTCTGGGGACGCTGTGGCTGACCATGATGTACCAGAAAGGCTTTCTGGCGCTTCTGCCCATGCGCGTCGTCAAGAATCTGATCATGTGGCCGATCAACGCGGCGCTCTTCTATTCGCTGGCCTGGGTCATGGAGCACGGCGGCGTTTTCCGGATGATCCGGAAGACGGCGTAGAGACCCGCGGCGGACCGGGGACGGAGAGAGTTCGGCGGAGATTCGGAGACAGAGGAAGCGTTTGCCGGATCGGGCGGCCGCTGGGACACAAATTCCGGGGGCGGCCCATGGATTACAAAAACAAATATCAGCAGGAGGAAAAGAAAATGGCAGCAACAAGCGAGGATTGTACCCATAACTGTAATACCTGCGGGGCCAACTGCAGCAGCAGGACCCAGGAGCAGACCAGCTTCCTGGAGAAGCTTCATCCGGCCAGCAGCGTGAAAAAGGTCATCGGCATTGTCAGCGGAAAGGGCGGCGTGGGCAAATCCCTGGTAACGTCCCTGCTGGCTGTGAAGATGAACGCCAGAGGCTGCCGGACGGCGATTCTGGACGCGGACATTACCGGGCCGTCGATCCCGAAAGCATTCGGCATAGACGGCGGCGTTTCCGTGGCGGATTTTGACGGGACAGGGCTGATGGTTCCGGCGACGACGAGCACCGGGATCCAGATCATTTCTTCCAATCTGCTGCTGGCCCATGAGACGGACCCGGTCATCTGGCGCGGTCCGGTGATCGCCGGCGTGGTGAAGCAGTTCTGGAACGAGACGTATTGGAACAAGATCGATTATATGTTTGTGGATATGCCTCCGGGAACCGGTGATGTGCCGCTGACGGTGTTCCAGTCGATTCCGGTGGACGGCATTGTGATCGTGACCTCGCCTCAGGAGCTGGTGTCCATGATCGTAGCCAAGGCCGTCAATATGGCCAGAAAGATGGATATTCCGATCCTGGGAGTCGTGGAAAATATGAGCTATATCGTATGTCCCGACTGCGGGAAGCAGCTGCAGGTCTTCGGCGAGAGCCATATTGAGGAGATTGCGGCAGAATACGGCGTTCCGGTGCTGGCCAGGATCCCGATCGAGCCGGCGACGGCCCGCGCGGTGGATGAGGGAAGCGTCGAGTATGTGGAAGCGCCCTGGCTGGATGAGGCGGCCGCGAAGCTGGCGGAGTGAGGGCCGGCGCAGCGTTCCCCCGGCCGGTTACAGACCGGGGATGACCGCATGGAAAATGCCGGATGCGGGCGCAGGGTCCCGGTATCCGGCAGAAACAGAATCGTTATTCAGTAGAGGTAATAGGACAGGCTTTCGGCGGTGCGGAAGCCTGTTTTTTTATACAGGTTCCGGGCAATATAGTTCAGGCCGGATACCTGGACGGTGACGGGCAGTCCCGCGTCTTCCGTCAGGGCCAGCATCCCCCGGAGAAAGTCCTTGCCGTGTCCCTGGCTTTGATACGGTTCCGCGATCTGGAAGGCGAACAGATAGATCTCGGAGGCGGAAGGAAGCAGCGCGCAGGTGCCGATGATCCGGCCGTCCAGCCTGGCCGCGAAGAGCCGGGCGCCTCCTGCCGGTTCTTCGTTTTTCTCTTCCGTGATCTGCAGATGCGGTTGGTAATGACGGTCCGCCTCCCGGGGCTCCCGCACCATTTTGTATTCCGAATACCAATACTCCGCCTCAAGCTTTTCCAGGACTGCTTTGGCGGCCGGGGATTTTTCATCGGTCAGGAAACAGAAATCCGTCTGACAGCCGTTTTCCTGCTCGTAAGTGTCCGTCAGGGTCAGAGCGGCGTCCAAAAGCCGGGAAAAACACCCCTTTTGCCTTTGCTCCGGACGGACGAAGGCGGTAAATTCGCATGTGACGGAACCGGCCTCGTCCTGCGGCACGAAGAACAGGAAACCGAAACCGGCCAGACGCCCGCCGGAAGGCCCCGCGGGCTCTGCCCGGGCCGGAGAATGATCTTCCGGGGCGGATGCTTCGTCCCGGGAGGCCGGTTCCTCATAGAGCAGCAGGTAGTCAAGCCCGTCCTCCAGCGGCGCGGACAACGTGATGGGTTCGGCCTTTTTGCAGGCGTCCGTAAGGGAAAGAATTTCTTTTTTCTGCAGTTCGTTTAACACGGTGGTATGGATCAGCTTCACGGTCGGGTCCCCTTTCATTCATACGTGGCGTTCCCGCACCGTTCCGGCATGGAGACGGAACGATTCGGAACTTTTTTCCATCATATCATAAAATCCGCCGCCGGTCCAATCTATTTTACGGTTGATAAAAATTGCGGTTATTCGTTTGCTTGAGTTTCCGCAAACTGCACCTAAAAAACGGCGGGACCTGTCCAAAGTGCCGCTCTGCCGATTTTTTGAAAGAG
>CANQUA010000028.1 GCA_947626915.1 uncultured Lachnospiraceae bacterium | reverse complement strand
ACTGAATGTCATCGACGATATCCTTTTCCAGAAAATGGCCGAGGATCAGGAGGTCGCTGAAGAAATCCTGCGGATCATTCTGGAGAAACCGGCACTGAAGGTCATCCAAAGCCAGACCCAGCGCTTTCTTCGCAATGTTGGGGCCCATTCCGTTATCCTTGATCTGCTGTGCGAGGACGAGGACCATTCCTTCATCAATTGCGAGGTCCAAAAGGAAGATGACGACGACCACCAGCGGCGGGTGAAGTTCAACCATTCAAATATCGATACCGTCTTTGTAGAGAAGGGAATCGATTACAGGGATCTGCCGGATGTTTACTTAATTTTTATCTCTAAATTTGACACCTTTGGAGAAGATCGGACCATTTACCATATCAATCGGATCATTGAAGAAACCGGTTCCGTGGTGGATAATGGTGTCCATGAGATCTATGTAAATACAGCCGTAAATGACAACAGCGACATCGCAGAGTTGATGCAGTATTTTAAGAACAGCGTCGGAGAACACCAGAATTTCATGAAGCTTTGTAACCGAGTAAGATATTTTAAGGAAGATCAGAAGGGGGTACAGATTATGTGTCAGGCCGTTCAGGAATATGCAGTTAAATACGCTGCAGAAGCTACCCAAAGAGAAAACATACAAACTGCCATTAATTTTCTTAAAAATGGAGTTTCCGTGGATTTGATCGCGCAGTCCATTCCATCCCTGTCCCGGCAGCTTATCGTGGAACTGAGCAAGCAGCTTCAGCAGCCTGTCTAATGGCTGACCGCCTGCTGTCAAGATTAACGCCAAGGAAGACGATTTCAGCCAAAAATGTAATGTTATGCCATGCCGGGCGCTTCGGAAAGACGCGTCCGGCAGTTCCTTTTCCCCGGAAAACCACACATTTAAGCCATTTCTCTATCATAAAAAAAGCACCGGCCCCGCGGCAATTCCGCAAAACCAGTACTTTCAGTGCGCCCTCAGGGACTCGAACCCTGGACAAATAGATTAAGAGTCTACTGCTCTACCAACTGAGCTAAGGGCGCATATTCATAAGTAAAATCCATCGCCGGCGCTGTCTGGCAGGCCGCTCCCGGAACACTCAATTATATTAGCGCAGGGGTTGACAAAAGTCAACCCCTTTTTTGCTATTTTTTTAAGATTTTTTGAATTTTTACAGCGCCTCATCCAGAACGCCGGCCAAAACTTTTTTATCCTGCGTGCCGATCAGCTTTTTCTGCACTTCCCGGCCCTTAAAAACCATGAACGTAGGAATGGACCTGACGCCGTATTGCATCGCGATATCCGGGTAATTGTCTATGTTGATCTTGCCTACTTTCACCTTGCCCTCATATTCGCCGGCCAGCACTTCTACCACCGGCCCCATGGCCTTGCAGGGCCCGCACCAGTCCGCGTAGAAATCCACCAGAACCGGCATATCCGCCTCATAAACTTCCTTTTCAAAATTATCGCCTGTCAATACTACTGCCATGATTCATTCCTCCTCATCGTATATTATTTCTTTTTACGTGACGAATCGGCTCCGCTCAGGGTCTTTTCCACTTCTTTGAACGCTTTCTGAAGCTTCAGGACGCGCCTGTTCAGATCCGGTTTGTCACAAGTGGCCTGCTGCAGCTTCCTGACGATCGTTTCGTGCATCGCCATCTATATCACCAGTTTTTCCACTTTTCTATATTTTACTCCAATCTCCGCTTTGTTGCAACCAGTTTGCAGATCGGTTTTCCTTCAGATGCAAATTTTTCCTCGTATTCCGTCATTACATTTCCTTCCGCCAGGGAACTGTGATGCAGATCCGGGGTCTGCGCAAGGATCTCCCAGCCGGATGCGGGCAGAGATTCCAGGGAATATTCAAACAACGGCCGATTGTCTGTTTTAAATTCCACCATGCCGCCTTCTGTCAGGATATTTTCATACACCTTCAAAAATCTCGGCGAAGTCAGCCGCCGCTTGGCATGGCGGTCTTTGGGCCAGGGATCAGAAAAATTCAGATAGATCCGTTCTATTTCTCCCTGGGCAAAACAGTCCGCCAGTCCCAATGCGTCCATACAAAGGAACCGCACATTCGCCAGCCGGAGCTCCTCCTGCTTCTGCACCGCTTTTAAAAGGACAGAAGAGTAAATCTCCACGCCCACAAAATTGATCCGCGGATGGGCCTGCGCCTGTTCCATGAGAAATCTCCCTTTGCCCATGCCGATCTCCAGGCGGATCGGATTCCCGTTGCCGAACAGCTCCGCCCAGCGTCCCCGGTACTCCTGCGGGGCCTTTATCACATACCCGCTTTCCTCTATTTTCTGTTCCGCGCCCATTATATGGCGTAACCTCATCGCAAACGCCCTCCGTTCTCTCCGTGCCCACCCATTTTATCATCATAATGCCCTGTTTTCAACTGATTTTTTCGACACATTTCATAAAAATCTCTTTCATTTAAAAATTTTTAGTGCATAAATTGTCGAAAGAGAGTATAATAAGATATAATCTGTGTATTGCGGACAGGCGAAAAGGAGGATGCTTATGCCAGTTTCGGGAAATAATTGGGAAAAGATTCGCCAGGGTATCAAAGATGTGCAGATCCTGATCGAACAGAAACGATATAATCTGTCTATGGTCAAATGCCGTCAGACGCTGGAATATATGGTGCATGATCTGTGCGACAAAGCTCTGATCACGACGCAGAACACGAATCAGGATATGGCGTCGCTGATCGACGAACTTTACAGCGGCCGGTGGATCAGCAAAACCACCTGTGAACATTATCACAAGATCCGCATGTTGGGCAATAAGGCCGTTCATGACGGAAATGAAAACGCTTACGACGCGAACCAGGCTTACCATCTCCTTTCACATGAAATTGTCACGTTTTCAAAAGATTACATGAACGACGGAAGGCGCTCTTCCCAGCAGCCGCCGGTGCAGCAGCGCAGCGGCGCACAGCCGTCACGCAGCAGCGGCATGCCTCGTTCTTCTGCAGGAAACGGCAATTCCGGCGCCTCCAGAAGCCGCAGACGTTCCAACCAGAGCGGCTTCCCGTTTACCAGCACGGACCTGCTGCGTATTTTGATCATTGTATTCGCGATCATACTGATTTTTGGCGTGGCGCGGATGTTCCGCTCGGACGACTCAGAGACGCAGGAATCGACCTCCGCCGCAACTACCAATGCCAATGAGTCTTCGTCTGCCGATGAACCGACGCAGACTCCGGAAGAAACGACCGGGGTTGCCGCGGAAACGATGCCGGATACGACGCCGGCGCCCGTTTACAAGACCACGACCCATCTGAACGTCCGCCCGGAACCCAGTACCAACAGTACCCGCCTGGGCGTGCTTGATCCGGATACGGTTGTAGAATATCTGGGCGATTACGACGAAAGCTGGGCGATCATCAATTACAACGGTACCCAGGCGTACGTATCGAAGCAATACCTGACGCACGACTGATCCTGCGGAACGCACAAATACAGGCGGGCCGATCTATTATCGCCGGATGGGAAAACCGGACATATGCTCCGGCGCCCCATCCGGCTTATGCGTAGTATCATTTTCTCCGTATCGTGCCGTATTCGTTTTTCTGCAATACGAATCCTGCCTATTTCAAAGGACAAAACCGCTGCCGGTGCCCGGACCGGAACGCGCTTCGCCGGAACCGCCGGCGTTTTCCCCCCGCGCGCAAGGCAAACAGGCAGATGAAATTGCAGCTTGACATTCTCTTCATTTTAGTTCAATATAAGGATATCTGCATATCGCAGAAGAACCGAGGGTGTTATATGAAAGCCGTTCACTATGTACTGGGAGTTTTATTCGCGTTCTGCCTGATGATCGTACTGCTGCTCACTTCGGTGGAGGCGGTCGCGTACTGGACGCCGGGATATTATGAGAAAGAATACACAAAATACCACGTTCTTGACGACGTTCACATGGAAATGGAAGGCCTGCTGGACGTGACGCGGGAAATGATGGCGTATCTGCGCGGGAACCGTGAGGATCTGCATGTCCCTACCATCGTAGACGGGCAGCCCCGCGAATTTTTCAACGATCGCGAGATCGCTCATATGGAGGATGTGCGCGGCCTGTTCATCGGCGGACTGCGCCTGCGCATATGGGCCGCTGTCGGAGCGGTTTTATGCCTGGCGGGACTGCTGTTTCTGAAAGCGCCCGTGCGCCGCGTCCTGCCCCGCGCCGTTTGTGCCGGTATGGGGCTGTTTTTTGCGGTGATCTGCCTGCTGGCGGTCATTATTTCTACGAATTTCACGAAATATTTCGTGATTTTCCACCATATTTTCTTTCGTAATGATCTGTGTATCCTGGACCCGCGGACGGACCTGCTGATCAATATCGTGCCGGAACCGTTTTTCATGGATACCGCCGCACGGATCGCGGTGATTTTCGGCATCAGCGTTGCCGTCGTATTCGCGGTCTGCCTGGGTCTGATCCTGCGGGACCGCCGCAAACAGAAAAGCTGACGCACCCGCGCCCGGGAGTATTATTAATATGAAGAAACTCTTTTCGTTTTTGCTGTCTTTCGTCCTGCTGTTTACAGGCCCCGCCATGAATGCGCGGGCGGAGGACGTGTGGCCGGACGACATAAACATCGAAGCCGAGGGCGGCATTGTGATGGAAGCGTCCACCGGCACGATTCTTTCCGGAAAAAATATTCATGAGACCTTCTATCCCGCCAGCATCACCAAGATTCTGACGGCTCTCATTGTGTTGGAAACCTGCAATCTGGACGAGACCGTCACATTTTCTCACGACGCGATCTACAACGTAGAGTCGGGCAGCACCAGCGCGGGCATGGACGTGGGCGACACCTTAAGCGTCCAGGACTGCCTCTACGCCCTGCTGCTCAAATCCGCCAACGAGGTCGCCAACGCCCTGGCGGAACATGTGGCGGGCAGCATCGATGATTTCGCCGTACTGATGAACCAAAAGGCGGCTTCCCTGGGCTGTGCGGACTCCCATTTCGCCAATCCCAGCGGCCTGAATAACGAAGAGCACTACACATCGGCCTACGACATGGCGCTGATCTCGCAGGCGGCTCTGCAAAACCCGGTCTTCGTGGAGATCGATTCCAAACTTTACTATGATCTGCCGCCCACCAAGCGCAATCCTGACGGCCTGCGGATCTATCCGGGGCACCGTATGTTCAAGAAGAATCTGGCGGAATACTACGAAGGGTGTTTCGGCGGCAAGACCGGCTATACCACCCTGGCCGGAAATACCCTGGTGACGTTCGCCAGACGGGGAAATATGACGCTGATCGCGGTGGTCCTGAACGGCCGCCAGTCCCATTATCGGGACACCAAAAAGCTGCTGGATTTCGGCTTTAACAATTTTAAGAATCTGGCCGCCGCGGAATTCGACCATACCTATACGTCCATAGAAAATGATATGACCATCGCCGGACTGCCGACCTCGGAGCTGTCGCGGCTGCAGCTGGACCCGGAAGGTATGCTGACGCTGCCGGTTTCCGGCGATTTTTCAACGGTTTCTTCCCATCTGAATTACGACCTGCCGGACAACGCTCCCGCCGGGGCCATCGCCCGGGTGGATTACAGCTGGGGCGGCCGCAATGCAGGATTCGCGTATCTGACCCTTGACACGCTGGAATCCGTCACCGCCGCCATGCCCGCGGCCCTGCTTCAGCAGATTGCGGACATTACAGCGGCAGATGAAAGCAGTACGGAAGAAAGCGCCGCCGCTTCCGAGCCGCAGGAGCTTGAACGGATCCGCGTTCCTTCTTTCGTATGGAAAATTCTGGGAATACTGGCCGCCGTGACTGCGGCAGCTGCGATCGTAACCGCATACATGGCCTATCGGAGAAAAAAAGAGGCGGAAGCCCGCAGGATACGGCGTCAGAAGCGTATGGAACGCCTGGGAACCGGCGCCGCTTCTCTGGAATTCGACCTTCAGATGGAGCGCCGCCGCAGGGAAATGCAGGAAGACCGCACCAGACGCCGGCCCCGGGGAAATGCTCCGGCCAGACGCGGCGCCCGGCGCCGCAGGCGGAGAACCTATTCGGACCGCTGATACGGGGCCGCCGCAAAACAGATGAATCATCATGCCATAATGAATGCCCCCTCCCAGGCTGCAAGTTTTTATTCTTTCACTTGTCTGCTCAGGAGGGGGCATGTCACTGCTGAACCATGGCTTTTTGTATAAAAGCAGAAAGGGGCGCCTCAAAATCGTCAAGAACAGACGATTGAGCGGCGTCCCGATTATTTTATATACAATTATGCGGATTGCCCGGCGTTCGTTTTCATCTCCCGCCTTTCATGTTCCCTCTCGCGTTTGCGCCTGCGCTGTTCCTCCCGCTTTTCAAACACCTGAGCGGCCGCTTCCGCTCCCACCGGTTTCATGGTTTTGACCACATATACGTGTTCACCCTCGGTTTTGCGAAAGCGGATCTTCCCGCGGACAAACCCATGCTCCGGGCACACGGCCAGGCACAGACATTGTCTGGAATTGGTCGAAAACCACTGACATTTTTTCCGGAGCATGCGCCTGCAGTCCTTGCAGATCATCTCGGTGACGTTCCGGTCCTCCAATGCCTCCTCCTTGGAGGGAAATTCCCGCGAAACATATTTCATATAAGTCGGAAAGGTCAGACGGATCTCCTCAGACGCGCAGGACGGCAGCCGGAAATAATCCACCGATACGAAGGGCTGCCAGGTCCCCATATCCAGTTCCTGCATAACCTTTCCCGTATAATAAGCGTCGTCCAGCGCCCTGTGAAACGGCCGGTCCTCTGAAAGTCCCAGTTCCTCCACCGCATGATCCAGAGATGGTTTCTCTTTCCCCGCCCCGATCTGCAGCGCATACAATTTCTGCACATCATAATAAAGCAGCGGCTGGGGAAACGGATTTCCCATCCCATGATACTTCATGTTCCGCTGCAGTTCCGTCAAATCCATGGAACCCCAGGTACAAAAATGTGCATCCGCGCCGCACCACTCCAAAAACTCCCGCGCCGCCTCCGGGAACGGGCTTCCCTCCCGCCGCAGCTCATTCATATGGAGGTGAGTCACCTGCGAGATCCGATAATGCAGCTGCGTATACACCTGCGGTGTCACCAAACGATGATACTCGGAAATAATCCGCAGCTCCTCATCCATCTTCACCGCGCCAATCTCGATGATCTCAAACGGGAATTCCGCTATGGAATGTTCTTTCCCCTCCGGGCTCTGATTCCATTCCAGGTCAAATACAACGTATACGCTCATAATGTTTTGATTATAGCATAAAAACATTCCGGTGTATATGTATTCAACTATTATATTTTCCTAAACTGCAGGACGGCCGCCCGCGGCAGCCGTCCCCATAAGTTCAATATGTAAATAACTGGGTCCAGTATTTTACACCGTTTCCGTCCTGATAATATCCGATCCCGATCGTCGTAAACACGTCCGTCAGAATATTGGCACGGTGACTGGGACTGTTCATCCACTCCGTCATGACCCGCTCCGGCGTATCGTAACCGTAGGCGATATTTTCCCCTGCCTTGCGGTAGGAAATATTGTTCTGGGTGAGAACTGTGTTGAAATAAGTTCCGTTGGGGCGATAATGGGCGAAATTGCTCACGATTTCCCGGGCGCGGATGTTGGCCGCCGCTGTCAGCTGCGCAGACACCGTAACCGGCGAAAGTCCTGCCGCCGCGCGTTCCTGATTCACCAGCTCTGCGATCCTGGTCACGTAAGACGCGCTGCCCTGATCGCCGCCGGTATTTCCCTGACCGCCCTGATGATTATTCTGGTCATCGCTGCCCTGGCCGCTATTCTGGTTTTGGTTCTGATCGCCGTTGGGGAGCCAGGTCTGCGGCCCGCCCTGGGTACCGCCCTGGTTTCCGCCGCCCTGCCCGGGCAGCCACGGGAAACTCATATCCGGCAGTTCCGGGAGCCACGGCAGCCAGCCGAAATCCCCGCCGCAGTTTCCGGCATTCTGATTGCCGGTTCCGGCGCCCTGGCCGCCTTGGCCGGCACCAGGGCAGAAATTTCCGGAATTCTGAGCGCAGTCTCCGTTAGACGAAGGGCCCTGACCCGGGAACCATTCTATTCCCTGACTGCTTTCTCCGGTGGCGGCATGGTTATTGCTTCCGGGATTCTGGCTGCCTTGGCCGGCACCGGGGCAGAGATTTCCGGGCGTCTGAACACAGTCTCCGTTAGACGAAGGGCCCTGGCCCGGGAACCATTCTGCTCCCTGACTGCTTTCTCCGGTGGCGGCATGGTTATTGCTTCCGGGATTCTGGCTGCCTTGGCCGGCACCAGGGCAGAAATTTCCGGAATTCTGAGCGCAGTCTCCGTTAGACGAGGGACCCTGGCCCGGGAACCATTCCGTTCCCTGGCTGTCTCCTCCGGCAGTGACATAATGATTACTCCCGGCACTCTGGCCGCCGCTTCCGGTATTTTGGCCCTCGCTCCCAACATTCCGGCCGTCGGCTTCAGCCTCCTGACCACCCTGTCCGTCGCCGGGGCAGGAATTTCCAGGGCCCTGACCGCAGCTTCCATTAACCGTCAGCCCCTGCCCCGGGAACCATTCCGCTCCCTTCTCCTGCGCCCAATCCGATCCATACGTCCCGCTTCCCGGCATTTGAAAGCCGGCCAGCCAATCCCACAGATTCCCGCCGTACAGCCCCGGCACATCCCGGCACATTTCCGTACTGCCATCATTCGGCGGCACACATTCCTGCAGCATCGCCCCGTGAGACGGTTTCGCCAATGCGCTGGAGATAAAGATCCCCGCTGCCGCCGCGTACCAAATGATTCGTTTCATAGCCTCTCCTCCTATTGCATATTTTTTACATTTTTGTTACAAAATCATCGTATCACACAGAAGCTGGAAAAGCTATCGGGAACGGCTGGAAGCGCTTCCAGCAATCTCATAAGAAACACGCCGATTCGTAAGAACCTCGTCAGAATATCTTTATAGATTAGTTATTGTAATTTCCATCCACATTTTGTATAATATAGGCGAGATGAAAAAAATTGTAGTTTTTTCCAAGCATTGAACGGAAACAGTTTTGTCATGGAAAGGATCTGGACGATTATGCGGAAAAATATTTTTACACGCGCGATAGCTCTCGCTCTCGCATTTACTCTCAGCGCTGTGACTCCGGTATCTACTTCTAATGCCGCTACCATTCGCACCCCGATTGCAGACGGCACAGTGACTTTTGGAAACAGCGTTGTTACGATTGACGCATCCCATACCTCAGACGGCTACGTCATGATCAAATACACCGGCAAGGCCAAGCGGATCAAGGTCCGCATTACCAAAGATACGCAGTATACTTACAATCTGAACACAAACGGCAGCTACGAAGTATTCCCTCTGGTAGAAGGCAGCGGCAAATACAAAATCACCGTTTTTGAGCATGTGGAAGGTTCCATGTATGCGCAGGCCGTGGCTCAGGAAATCTCCGTGACACTGACGGACGAGACCTCTCCGTTCCTGTATCCGAACCAGTACTGCTACTTTGATATGAACTCCAAAGTAGTCGACGTATCCGATACCGTCTGCGAGGGGCTGACCGATCCGCTGCAGAAAGTCGCCGCGATCTACAAATATGCCACTGACAATCTGACCTACGACTACGATAAGGCGGCCACGGTGCAGAGCGGTTATCTTCCGAACAATGACAACACCCTGACCACCATGAACGGCATCTGCTTTGACTACGCTTCTCTGATGGTAGCGATGCTGAGACTCCAGGACGTTCCTTCCAAACTGGTGATCGGCTACACCAGCGACGTTTACCACGCGTGGGTCAGCGTCTACACAGATGAACAGGGCTGGATCGACAATGTGATCTTCTTCAACGGCAACGAATGGAAATTCATGGATCCCACATTCGCCTCTACCGGCAAAGGGAATCCTTCTGTCACCGAACATATCAAAAACTCCGCTAACTACACGGCGAAGTATTCGTACTAACGTTACGGAGGTATCGACGGATGAAAGCATCAAAATCACCGTTCAGAGGCCTGGCGCTGTCAGGCTTCTGTATGCAGGTTTCTGTATTGCTCAGCTCTACAAATATTGAGATCTATGACGGACTGGCTGTCATGGCCGAGGACGCGGCGGATGAGACAGAGAAAAAGATTCTCACCGAAATGTCCGAAAAGGTCCGTATGGGGGACTCGTTCAGCCAGGCTGTCAAGGAGGCGGGATGTTTCCCGATCTATATGATCGAAATGGTCGTTCTGAGCGAACGCATCGGCACCCTGGACGTGACGCTGAAAGGGCTGGCCGACTACTATGAGCGTGAGACCCGTCTGGCGGAGAATCTGCGCAGAGCGCTGACCTATCCGGCCATGATGGTTTTCATGCTTCTTGTGATTTTGTTTATTCTTTTTGTCCGGATCATGCCGATTTTTTCCGATGTGTATGAACAATTAGGCGCTTCGATCCCGCCGGTATCGCAGGCCGCGATCCATTTCGGCGGCATTTTAAGCGGCTTTGCACTGGCTGTCATCGCAGTTCTGGCTGCGGCGATCATAATTTTCCGGATCCTCGGCAATCACGGCAAACAGCCCGCTTTCGTCACCGCTATCCTGAATTTCATCAATACCCGGTCCAACATCAGCCGGATGTCCGCGCTCCGTCGTTTCTGCGACACCATGTCCATGGCGCTGAACTGCGGCTATGAATACACGGAGAGCCTGACGCTGACAGAGAAACTGGTGGAACATCCCCAGATTTCACAGGCCATCGGCAAGATGAAAACCATGATCAATGATTTCGAAAATCCCAGAACTCCTTTCGAGGCTATCAAGGAAGCGGGGCTTTTCTCCGGCTTCGATCTGCAGCTTCTGCGCGTCGCTTACCGCGCCGGCAAAGAAGCCTCCATTCTGGAGAAACTGGCCGACGATTACGATCAGAAAACAACGGATGCCCTTGACGCGATGGTCTCCCGCCTGGAACCGGCCATTGTGACGATTCTGGCTCTGGCCGTCGGCCTGGTCCTTCTGTCCGTCATGCTGCCGCTGGCAGGGATCCTGTCCGCGATCGGTTAGGGAGGCGGTCCTATGATACATGTTGTCCGCGCCAGAAAAAAACATCCGTTCATCGGTTACGTCGTCTCGATCGCGCTGGCGGCCGCCTTTTTATACATATTCTCCATAGGCGCCGGCAACGTGGCCGCAAAGACGAAGGAAGAAAACCTGAACGCACTGGTGGAAGCGGTACGGCGCGCTTCCGTCCAGTGTTATGCAATCGAAGGACGTTATCCGCCCAGCGTAGAATATCTGGAAGAACACTACGGCATTTCGATCGATCGTACATCTTACATTGTGTTCTATGACGGCTGGGCGTCCAACGTCATGCCGGACATCACTATATTGCCTGTGCAGGAGGATCCATAATGGCGGCGAAACATTCGACACGTTCCTCTCAGGGCGCGGAGCAATTATTTCCGGCCCTTCTGTTTTTTGTATTTTTGATCTGTACGATCTTTACCATCCTGATCGGCAGCCGCGTCTACGAAAATATCCGCGCCCGCGACAATCTTTCTTTTGAAACCGACACCGTACTGGCCTACATCACCAATAAAGTGCGCCAGGGCGACAAAAACGGCGCCGTTTCCGTTCACGAGGAAGACGGCTGTTCCGTGCTGGTACTGACTTCCCAATACGGCGGCACCGATTACGAAACCTGGATCTACGCCAAGGACGGCCAGCTGAAGCTGAGAGAACTTTTCTCCCGCAGCGACAGCGGCATGGGGATCGACGACGGTCTGGACATCATTGACTGTGAGAGACTTTCCTTTTCCATTTCCGAAACGGATGCCGGCGAACGGATCCTCACGATCTCGCTGGGGGATACGCATACCGCGCGGCTCCTGCTGCGGAGCGGTCTGGAAGGAGGTCATTGAACTATGAAACGACGTGAACGTACCTCCTATGCGTTTCTGATGGAAATGATGTGGGTCTGCGCTTTTTTCCTGGTCTGCTCCTGCATCTTCGTCATGGCTTTTGCCAAGGCAGAACAGATGAGCCGGAAAGCGGACGCTACGAACCGGGCGGTGCAGGCGGCTTCCAATGCGCTGGAAGATATTTACACGGCATTCGGTTCCGCAACGGCCGTTTCCGACGAGGAAAATGACTGGAACGCGGCCGTTTCCGACGCTGCAAACGCTTCGGCGGCGGCCTATTCCACCGCGGATTTTACGCTTCAAATCACCGTCTCCCTGTCCAACCGCCTTTTGACCGTCACCGTTACCGCGGCAGATACCCGCGACGGGGAAGAGCTTTGTTCTCTGACCGGCGCGCGTGCGGCTTCCGCTGAGGCGTATACCGTACGGAACGTGCGGCTTCCGCGGACGCTTGCCTCTGCGAACCGGCGTCTTTCGGCATACGCTCCTTCCGGATCGCAGGGTCCGGATCTGTGCGTTTCCTCCGTCCCGCAGTCCCCGGCAGCGGCTTTCACCGGTACCGCTTCCGCTCCGGAACGCTTCCGCGGCGCAGAAAGGAGGCCGGTATGAAAAATCGTATTTCCATCGGCATTTCCTCGATCGTACTGATCTTCATGATCCTTTGCCTGTCGGTATTCAGCCTGCTGAGCTTAAGCGACGCCAAGACGGCCCTTTCCTTCGCAGAACGCCACGCCGACGCGGTTCGTATTTATTATGAGGCGGACGCCAATGGGCAGCAGTTCATCCGCGATTTCCGCCAGGCCGTTGCGGACGGGCAGGATGCGCAGACCGCCATGGATACCGCGGCCGGCCAGCTTTTTACCATCAGACAGACCGGCATCACGGAATCCGGTTCCGTTCTCTGCGATATCAGCCTGGCAAACGGCCAGACTCTGCGCGTGGAACTCTCCGACGACGGTTCGGATATATTATCTTACTACATATACAACGATCAGGAATATGATCTTGACACCCATCTGCCGGTCTTCGGCGGAGCTGACGGTTTCTGATTCGCCGCGAACGCCTCCGGGCAGTTCCGGATAGGACGCGGTGTCCCGTCTATTCGGATTGCGCAGCCGGACCAGGGCAGGAATACGCCATGGCCGGACCGATAGCTGTTTTCCTGCCTGGCACACCTGCAGCACTGCATACAAAGTCCCGTATATTATTTGCCGGCTGCCCGTTTCCCGTGATCGGGACGTGAATTTCCCATGATCAGGAAACGGGCGCCACGGCCAGAGAAAGGATAGAGAAGAACATGATAGAAGACATTTTAAGACAGGCCGTGCAGGACGGGGCCTCCGACATCTTTATGATCCCCGGCAGACCCATTTCCATGAAGATCGGCGGCAGCATCCGCTGTATGAACGACGAGAAGATTTTTCCTGACGCCATGGATAAGCTGATTGAAGAAATCTATGCGATCAGCCGCCGTCCCATGAAACGCGTCGAGGAAACCGGCGACGAGGATTTCTCCTTCGCGCTCCCCGGACTTTCCAGGTTCCGCGCCAGTATTTTAAAACAGCGCAACTCTCTGGGCGCAATCATCCGCGTCGTCCGTTTCGAACTGCCCGACCCGAAACAACTGGGCATCCCGGACGGCGTTCTGAAAGTATCTCAGCTGAAAAAAGGCCTGGTCCTGGTGACGGGTTCCGCCGGCAGCGGCAAATCCACGACTCTGGCCTGTATCATTGACAAGATCAATCATGAACGGGGCGCGCATATCATCACGCTGGAGGATCCGATCGAATATCTCCACCGTCATGACAAGTCCGTCGTGACCCAGCGTGAGATCGGCCAGGACACGGCCAGCTACGCCAGCGGTCTCCGCGCCGCCCTGCGCCAGGTTCCCGATGTGATCCTCCTGGGCGAAATGCGCGACCACGAAACAATCCGCACCGCCATGACGGCGGCGGAAACCGGCCACCTGGTCATTTCCACGCTGCACACGGTTGGCGCGGCCAATTCCATCGACCGTATCGTGGATTCGTTCTCCCCGGACGGCCAGCAGCAGATCCGCATCCAGCTGTCCATGGTCCTGCAGGCCGTGATCTCCCAGCAGCTTCTGCCGACCAAAGACGATCAGCTGGCCCCGGCTTTCGAGATCATGTACTTAAACAGCGCGATCCGCAATCTGATCCGCGAAAACAAAATCCACCAGATTGACAACGTAATCTCCACCAGCTCTTCGGAAGGCATGGTGAGCATGAACAACAGCCTGCTGAAACTCTACAGTCAGGGCCGGATCGACAAGGAAATCTGCATCACCCACAGCACCGATCCGGAACGTATGCGGACGCGGCTGGGATAAAAAAGGGGGCGACGGCCCGCCTCCGGTTCCGGCTGCCAGGTCAAAGCGGGCGGCCTGAGCGTAACGGGAACCCGGAATAACCGGCAGCATCCGCCGCCCCTCTGCTTCCTCTTTTACTGTTCCGCTTCGCTTTCCCGCATCCGCACATGTTCGATCTCCGACATCCAGTCCCAGTACGGCGTCATGTCTTCCGGCAGCGAACCGGTATCCACGCGCTCCGCGGAAAACAAAAACACGTCTTTCCGCTGGTAAACCGGGATCTCCACCGCCCAGTCCAGGATCCGCTCCAGGGCCTTTTCATAACAGGCTTTCCGTTCCTTCCGGTCCACGGCCTGCTGCCCCAGCAGAATCCATGTATCCAGTTCCTGATCCGCGATCCCGTAATAATTGCTCCGGCCTCTGGAACCATACCTCTGATACAGCGCCGGGTCCTCTTCCGTCTGCCATGCGGCGCACCACAATTCCGCGGCCCCGGTCTGATAACTGTAGCTCATATCCGACGCTTTCGGATAATCCTTCACCGTCAGTTCAAAACCGATCTGCGCCAGCGCTTCCCCGGCCTTTTGAATCAGTTTACAGCCGGGATGGTCTCCCGTCCCTCCCCCGGCAACCGCGCACTCATAGCTCATCTTCGCGCCGGAAGGGGCTTTCGTCACCTTGCCGCCGCTCACGCTGTACCCGGCTTCCGCAAAATATCCCAGCGCGGCCTCCAGCGCCGCCGCGCATTTTTCCTCCGCAGTCATTCCTTCCGTATAAATGGGCTCGCCGGCCGCATTCACGGAATATGCCTCACGGTATCCGCTGTCGCCGGCCTGCGGCGCCGCCCAGGAAGTCCGCACGCCCGGATACTCCAGCACGCCCGCCGCATCGCCGTAATATTCTTCCACCGCCTCATCCCGATACGCGGCGATCACAGTCGCCAGCGCTTTCCGCAATGCTTTGGAAGCATCCGAGAATGCGTCGTCGCCCACTTTCACCAGATTGGCGTTGATCCCGACATAGCCGTAGCCCTGATGATCGGTCAGCCGCACGGCCATCTCCGGACCGTCCGCAGTCCATTCCGCAGCTGCTTTGCCATTCTCCCGGGAGATCCAGGCCGCCAGCTGAGAAGAATATGAAAACGCGGCCGCATCCAGCGTCCCCTCCGCAATGGCTTCCGCCCGGTCATTCTCCCTCATCGCTATGTACTGCAGATGATCGATTTCCGGCCGTCCCTTGTAATACTCCGGATTGGCGTCCAGACAGACCACATTCTCCGCATAGCTGCTGAACACATAGGGTCCGGCCCCCAGCGGAACGTCTGTCTTTTCTCTGATGGACGACAGATCACCCTTCGGGAACCCGTACATCTGCTTCTCATAATCGTACAGCTCCGTGTCTCCGTAATAATGCAGCGGCGCGATCGGGAACCGCATCCGGCAGAGATCGGCGTCGTTCATGCGCGTCGTGACGATCTGGAGGGAATAATCGTCCACCCGCCGGATCCCGGAAATACTCGTAACCGTCTCGTCCAGCGGCAGCCCGGCCAGATAGCCCGCATCCAGATACTGCCAAAGCGAATGGCCCGAAAACGCGTAATCGGAAACCCGTTTATAATCCCCGTCATAGGCCGTAAAGATTGCTTCCCAGAAATCCTCCGCCGACGCCCCTTCTTCCAGCAGATAACCGCACCGTCCGGCGACCGTTTCCAGCGGTTCCTCCGGTCTGGCGTACCCATTGTTCACGCAATAATCCACAATCGCCTGAATGAACGCCATTTCCGCCCGCACAAGGCCGTTTTCCCAGAAATCCCGCTGGGTCTCTTCCGTCCAATAAGTAAAATCCGTATTGTCCTCGCCGGCCCAGATCAGAAGCTGGTACAGCGGAAGCATACTCTGGCTGTATTCTTCCAGTCCCTGAATCGGCACCTCTGAAAGGGGCAATTCGCCGTCATAGGCGGGATCCAGCAGCACATACATGGTGAAGATCACATCGTCGATTGTGACCGGCTCTCCGTCCGAGAACTTCAGATCATCCCGAATCTTCAGATCATAAAGGAATGTCCCGTCCTCCTGCGCCGACACCGTCACATCCCCTGCGCCGGTATACGCATAATCTTTGCCCTCGTAAGAACTGCTCTCTCCCTCTATACTGCGGCTGAGGGGATATCCCGCCCGGTCCAACGTCAGCGTATAGAGCGATACCGCGTCCACGATGAAACAATCGGCCCCGGATTCCGCATAAAACGGCGAAAATATCCCTGACAGCCCGTCTCCCGCCGACACCCGCAGCGTAGATTCCTTCGGGAGCTCCTCCTGGGGCGGCTCGCTCTCCTTCCCGGCCGATGCTGCCGTGGTCGATTCTGCGGCAGTCTCTGACGGCGTTTCCCCCGTCTTTCTGCCGCATCCCGCCGTCAGAACCATGGCCGCCGCCAGTATCACTGCCATATATTTCCAACCGGATTTTTTCATCATTGATTCCTCCCTCTGCCAGACGGGACTATTCTCGTTTCACAGAATTCCCGCCCCGTCTATCCTTTCCTCACGGCCGGCCGTCCCGGGTTATGGGGCTCCGGCGCCGCGTGATGCTGTTCTTTAAAAATATCCCTGACCGTGTCGCGCCATGCCTTTTTTAAAAACAACCCTATCAATTATATTGCATAATCGTCGTGCCTTTTGAATTTATGTTTTCTGCGCTTTCTGAATTTGTCTTTTTCGCGCTGTCCATTTCCTTAAGCCGCTGCGCACTCCATTCTCCTGCTGCCAAGATTCTCCGGCAGCTTCCATAACAGCTCCGGTAACGCACGCCCTATTTCATTATAACAGATATCCGTCCCCTGGCAATATACAGAATAGATTTCTTCGCTCCTCTGCGCATTGGCACATCAGAGGTCTCCGTGTCAAAGCAGTCGTTCCATTTTGTTTTGGTCTTGGTCTTGGTTTAGTTTATTTCCTTAATTTCTATAGGTTTCGCGTAAGTTTTTCCTCTCCATTTCTATAAACTTCTCACAAGCTTTATCCCCATTTCTGTAAATCCGTGTACGCTTTATCCTCCCCACTTCTATAAGTTTCGCGCAAGTTTTATTCCCCATTTCTATAAACCTCACGCGCGCTTTGCTTCCCCATTTCCAAAGATTTCATCAAGGCCCCGGTCCGGTGTTGTCTTTTCCCCCGGAATCCGTTATACTGAGATCAGGAAACAACCATCATGCAGATAACGGGACGACTGCGTCCCCCCAACCCAAAGGCAGGATTCCCATGATTTCATCAGAAAACAAACTGCAGGAAAAATATATGCGGGCCGCCATCCGCCAGGCCCGGAAAGCGCTGGCGCTGGGCGAGGTCCCCATCGGCTGCGTCATTGAATATGAAGGAACGATCATCGGGCGCGGTTACAACCGGCGCATGACGGACCATACCGTCCTGGCCCACGCGGAGATCACCGCGATCCGCAAGGCATGTAAAAAAATGGGCGACTGGCGGCTGGAAGGCTGCACCATGTACGTGACCCTGGAGCCCTGCCCCATGTGCGCCGGGGCCATTGTCCAGGCCCGCATCCCCCGCGTGGTCATGGGATGTATGAATCCCAAGGCGGGCTGCGCCGGTTCCGTGCTGGACCTGCTGCACGAACCCGGTTTCAACCACCAGGTGGAGACGCAGACCGGCGTTTTGGAAGATGCCTGCTCCCAAATGCTGACCGATTTTTTTAAAGCTCTGCGAAAAGCAAATAAACTGGCAAAAGCCGCGAAGCTTTCGCCGGATGAGAATGCAGATACCAACGAAAGAGGCGGCCATAACGCCATTCCCTGAACCAAACAGACCCGCTGCGGGATCCGGATCCGCCAGCGGGTCATATATTATCCAAAAACGGTTTCTGCTCCAACGGGACACAGATATAGAGCAGCCGACGCGTCATGTCATCTTATAAAATATTTCTAATATTCTGCCCCTTTCGAAAATATCTTCGCACTTTTTTATCGCCAGTTTTATTATACAAGTACACAAAACATCAAGTATAAGGCCTATCAAAAATATCACTGCACCTGATAAAAACGAACTCAATATATTCAGCGGGAAGACGGAAAAGCGGGCATGTCCCACAAGCGCCGCAAATTCATTTGAAAAAATATTTATAACCAACATAATCAGGCCCAATCGTGCAAACGTAACCAGGGAGGGAAAAAAGCATAGTACAAAAAATACTACGCAATATATAATCCAGCCCCTCGTTGAGCCCGGTTCATAACCGCTGACTGCGAGAAAAATAGGAACTGTGGCATAACATACAAGCGCTGAAATATATGAAAAAATAATGTCAAAAAGATAATCTCTCACCACTCTGCCAAAGCTGAATGAATCATCATAGCGCTCAAAATGTCCTAAAACCATATTTTTTATAAAAACCATCCATGAAAAAAGAGCAAATACAAGCATGCCCACAAAGCCTACATCCGTGTCTTGATATACTTCCGCAAATGCCGAAATATCATGTATTATCCAGAACATTTCACCGATTCCCGAGAAAAGGATCCTATCCACCAGATCCGATTCGCCTATCCGGCCCCATTCCCAGGGAGCATACACTCCGCCAAGAATATATACAAGGATCGTTGCCGCAATCAGCCAGAACAGAAAAGGTTTTCTACGTTTGAATACGGCGATCCGTGAAAAGATAGTTCTTCGCATGTATTACCCTCCTCCTATAAATAACGCAGAAACATGTACTTTTTGCAGTCCCTGCCCCGCCTGACAGACGCCATAATCCGCTTGGTTCCTAAACCTTTCTGCAGACGTCCGGCAGATGATCGAACCCTTTTGCAGCGTTCTTCTCTCACATCTCAGAACTTCCGCCAGGTATTCGGGGCCAGCAGGACCAGCAGCGGGAACAATTCCAGGCGGCCCGCCAGCATATCAAAGATCATGACCAGCAGCGACCGGCTTGAATACACGGAATAATTGACCGTCGGGCCCACCTTGGACAGGCCGGGGCCGATATTGTTCAAAGTCGCCGCCACCGCCGTGAAATTGGTCACGGAATCCAGATTATCAACCGCCAGCAATAACACAGAGATCGCGAAAACCGCAAAATACGCCGCAAAGAACACATTGGTGGCGCGCACCACTTCATGATCTACGGCCTTGCCGTCCATTTTCACCTTCGTCACGATGTCCGGATGCAGGTAAGTTTTGATCTCCTTCGCAATCGTACGGAACAGAATGATGATGCGGGAGACCTTGATGCCGCCGCCGGTGCTGCCCGAACAGGCCCCGATGAACATGATCATGACCAGAATCGTGCGGGAAAGCTCCGGCCAGCAGTCAAAGTCCGCCGTCGAATACCCGGTGGTCGTGATGATGGACGCCACCTGGAACGCGGCCTGCTGAAGGGCGGTCAGCACATTGTCGTAGAGTCCCAGAATATTCCCCGTGATCAGCAGAATCGATACCAGAATCACCGCCAGATAGACGCGGACCTCCTCCATCCGCAGCGCCGCGCCCACCTTCTTAAATATAAGGAAGAAATAGGCGTTAAAATTGACGCCGAACGCGATCATAAAGATCGTGATGACTACCTGGTTATATACGGAATAGCCGGCGATACTGTCGTTGCGGATGCCGAACCCGCCCGTGCCCGCCGTACCAAAGGACAGCGTCAGGGCGTCATACAGCGGCATCCGTCCCAAAAGCAGCAAAATCACCTCCGCCGCCGTCATGACCACATAAATGATATACAATATTTTCGCCGTCATCTGCACCTTCGGCACCAGGCGGCTGACCGACGGGCCGGGGCTTTCCGCTTTCATCAGGCTCATATGGAACCCGCCGCTCATAGGCAGAAGCGTCAGCAAAAATACCAGCACGCCCATGCCGCCGATCCAGTGGGTGAAGCTGCGCCAGAACAGGATGCTTTTGGGCAGCGGCTCCACCTCCGGCAGAATGCTGGCACCCGTCGTTGTAAAACCGGACACAGACTCAAACAGCGCCTGGACCGGATCGGGGATCGCGCCGCTGAGGACGAAGGGAACCGCCCCCATGATACTGATCGCCAGCCAGCACAGGGCCACCGTCACAAAGCCCTCCCGCGCAAAAAAAACGCTGTCTTTCGGTTTTTTCCGCCGCAGCAGCAATCCGAAAGCCACGCAGGCCAGCGCGGAACCCAGCAGCGCCCAGAACGCCGTTTCCCGATAGATCACGGCCACGACGCAGGACGGCGCCATCAGCGCGCCCTCCAGGATCAGCGTCAGTCCCACGATATATCTGATAATCGAATAATTCATAAGACTCACCTGCTATTCCAGAATGTCGTTGATATCCTGGAGCCCTTTCTGCGTCGTAACGATGATCACCGAATCGCCCGGCTGGATGCTGTCCTGGCCTTTGGGAATGATCACCTTGCCGTTATGGTTGATGCTGCACACCAGCAGGTCCTTTTTCAGTCCGCGGCTCAGCTGGATCAGGGTCTTGTTGGCCACCAGGCTGTCCTGCTTCACGGTAAATTCCAGCGCTTCCGCCCGGTTGTCCAGGATACGGCAGAGGGTCTCCACGCTGCTGCCCACCGCGTTCTGCAGGGCACGCACATACTGGAGAATATTGTCGGCCGTGATATACTTGGGATAGACCACGCTGCCGATGTCCAGCTTCTGGATGATGCTGTCAAACGCCAGACGATTGACTTTCGTGACCAGCTTCGCTTTCGTGCGGTCCTTGGCAAACTGGGACAGAAAAATATTTTCCTCATCGATCGAGGTCAGAGAAACGATAGCCTCCGCCGACAAAAAACCCGACTGCAGAAGGATCTTGCGGTCCGAACCGTCCCCATTGATGACCGAGGCCCCCGGAAGACGCTCGCACAGCAATTCGCAGCGGGCGTGATCTCTCTCTACGATACGCACGTCGATCTTCGCGTCGCAAAGCTGCTGGGCCAGATAGTATCCCAGCGTGCCGCCGCCCACGATCAATGCGTTTTTGACCGGCCGCGTCGACAAACCCAGCTGTTTGAAGAAATGTTCGCAGTCCCTGTGGGTCCCGACGATCGAAACCAGATCGTTATCCCGCAGCACGAAATCGCCTCGCGGGATCGTGATCATTTCATCGCGCTCCACCGCGCAGATCAGCACCTTCGGCAGACGGTCGGCCAGCTTATACATCGGCAGTCCGCTCATCTGAAACTCCGGAAGCAGTTTGAACTTCACGATCTGCACGCTGCCGCCGGCGAACGTGTCGATCTGGATCGCGGACGGGAACCGCAAAAGTCCCGTGATCTCCGCCGCCGTCGTATATTCCGGATTAATGATCATGGAAATGCCCATGCGCTCTTTGATGAAATTGATATCCCGCTGGTACACCGGGTTGCGCACGCGGGCAATGGTCCGGCATTCGCTGACTTTGCGGGCCACCAGGCAGCACAGAAGATTCAGCTCGTCCGAACCGGTCACCGCAATCAGCACGTCAGCTACGTCGATACCGGCCTCTTCCAGCACGCCGATGCTGGCTCCGTTGCCGGTCACGCAGATCGCATCGACCTCTTCGTTAAATTCCTGCAACTTTTTCGCCGCCAGATCCACGATCACAATATCGTGATTCTCCTCACTCAGCTGCTGGGCCAGCGTCCGGCCGACCTTGCCGCAGCCGATGATTATGATTCTCATAAAGTCCTCCTGTGGGATGGATATGTATAAATGGGAAATAACAGTTCGATTATACCACTTTGCCGCGTTTTACTCAACAGGAAAATGAAATGGACAGCGCCATCTCAGCTGCATCGCTATTTCTCAGAGATTCTCCGTATACCTGCATTCCGGGTAACTCATACACCCCCAGAACGTACCGAATTTCCCATTCCGCTTCCGGAGCACATTGCCGCATCTCGGGCACAGCTTCACCGCGCCCTCTCCCCCGGAACGCTTTGCCATTTCCTTCGCCAGATGCTCAAAAACCATCTGATTCATCCGGCAGTCATATAATGCCCGGTGGGCCCCTTCGGCGGAAATCCCGTAGTGGGCCGCCAGATCCGTCAGCCTGTGATGGCCCAGCTGCGGCAGATATGCCCTTGCCAGCTGCAGCGTGTCGACATAATCGTTGCCGACTGTCCTCCCCCAGAATCTTTTGGCATAGCGGTACAGAAATTTCATGTCAAATGTATGGATGTTATGGCCAACCAGCACCGCGTCGCCGGCAAATTTCAGAAAATCGGCCAGCGCTTCTTCAACAGACGGACTGTTCTTCACCATATCGTTCGTGATGCCGTTCACCATGCTGGCGGCATATGGAATCGGCCGGCCGGGATTCACCAGAGTAGAGAACTCGTCCGTGATCCGGCCGCCGACAACCCGGACGGCGGATATTTCCACCACATCGTCTGTTTCGCAGGAAATTCCGGTCGTTTCGAGATCAAAAACCACGTAGTTCGAAACGTATTGGTTACGTATTCTTCCCGGTTTCTCTGACAGCATATTCTATCCTCCGTATTTCTTTTTCATCTGTTCGCCGAATGAATGGGAGTTTTCCCGCTGATTATGGAGCAGCAAAAAACGCAGACGGCGGGATCAGAAGACAAGGGGAACGCTTCGAATGCCGCCTGGCCGTTTGGCGTTCCAGGCTGATCTCTCTCGTCCTGACACCAGCTATTTTTATTATACGGCCTCTCTCATCATTGCTTTCCGGACAAGACATTCTTTAAAGTATATGATCATTTGCAGTCCTGTCCCCGCAGCCGCAAATGATTGGATATTTTTCCATACGTATTATACTTCAGGCAGCAGAGGTCACGCAATCATTTTTTATTCCGGAAATGCTTCCGCGCCTATATGCAGCTTTCCAGGGAATCTTTCCCGCCTGCCGAACGGCAACCGTCTTTGCGGCGCAGCTGACCCGACTTTTACCCAATGCTTAAACGATGAAACGCGGATACAAAAACGCCAGCCATTTATACGGCCGGGAGCCTCCTCTCCTGCTGCGTCCAAATTACTCCCGTACATTTTTCCTTGCAATCTCCGCTCATCAGGGGTATGATAAAAGCGCGGAAAATGAGGGTGAAAAAGCTTTGATTGAAGACTTCGGGCCGGCGTCGGCACTCCTTATGTTGTCACGGAGCGTTTGCGGACCGAAAATTCAGAAAATGATGAAAGGCAGCGAACATGTATGAGAACGATTGAATTTAAAATGGAGCGCCAGGGGCTGGTAGAGATCGGCCAGGAGGTAGAGATCTCCGCCCATGAAGCGCTCAGCGGCACCAGCTACATCATTGAACCGGCGGTGGCCATGTCCGGCTGCTACAAAGGGCGCGACCGTCTGAAATCCACCCGCGGCATCGTCCGGGATATCAAACACAATGACCGCGGTTACTATGTGGTGGCGGAATTTGACGAATGAAAAAGCCGGTTCAGCCGGCAAAGGAGGCATTTTATGACGATTAAAGATTATCCATATTTATATGAAACGCATCTGCACACGGTCCCGGGAAGCGCCTGCGCCCATAACACCGGCGCGGAAATGGCCGAGGCCGCCTTGAAAAAAGGCTATGCGGGCATAATCGTGACCGACCACAACTGGGGCGGAAATACGGGGATCAACCGCGCCCTGCCCTGGGAACAATGGGTCGACGGCTTCATTCAGGGATATCTGGACGCCCTGGAATTCGGGAAAAAACATGATTTTGATGTTTTCTGGGGTTATGAGGCCGGTTTCCATGCGACGGAATTCCTGATCTACGGGATTACCCCGGAATGGCTGAAGCAGCATCCGGAGATCCGGACTGCCGATATTGCCGAACAATACCGGCTCATTCATCAGGCGGGAGGCATGGTCATCCACGCCCATCCGTTCCGGGAAGCATCTTATATCCCGGAGATCCGCCTGTATCCTGAATATGTGGACGGGGTCGAAGGGATCAATGCGGCCCATTCTTCCAGCAAAAGTCTCAGTCATCACAGCCCGGATTACGACGAAAAAGCGATTCTTTACGCCCGCCAGAACCAGCTTCCGATGACGGCAGGCTCCGATATTCACACGACCCGGATGCTCGGAGGCGGAATCGCTCTGAAACGGCGGCTGACATCGATACAGGACTACTGCAGCGTTATCCTGGGCGGCGAGGATTACGTCCTGACCAACGGGGACACGGTTTTCGACAAGGAAGGAAACCGGCTGTATGATTTGCCCCAGGACGAGGCCTGATGCCGGCGGCGCTCCCACGCGGCCGCATACGGTTTCGTTTTTCATTCCGTTCCGTCTCGCTTTCACGCCGTGCGGTTCTGCCTGGCCGGTGAGACGAACCAAACTCGTACTCCTGACATATGATACATTGGACCGGGAAAACCAACGGGAGGGTTCCTCTCCCGGAGGCCCCCGGCAAAAAAAGAAGGAGTGATCCTATGTTTTTTAATCCCAATTTCGGATGCGGATATCCGAATTCTTCCGATAATTGCTGCAATACAGACCGAACAAACTGCTGCGGCTGCCCGCCTGTTTGTCCGCCCGCTTGCGTTCCGGGACCGCAGGGGCCAAAAGGGAATTCGGGACCCGCTGGTCCTCAGGGGATCCCGGGACCGCAGGGGCTTCCGGGACCGCAGGGGCCTGCCGGACCGGCTGCCATCGTGGCCGTAGGAACGGTAACCACCGGCGCGCCCGGCACTCAGGCCCGCGTAACGAACGTGGGAACCGCCCAGGCGGCGATCCTGAATTTCACAATCCCGCAGGGTGCTGCCGGAGCAACCGGAGCAGCCGGACCGGCCGGAGCAACCGGCGCTACCGGTCCGACCGGTCCTCAAGGGCCTCAAGGTCCTCAGGGTCCTCAGGGCGCCACAGGCGCTACCGGGGCAACCGGCCCGCAAGGGCCTCAGGGAGAACCCGGTCCTGCCGGCGTGGCGGCTACCATCTCCATCGGCTCCGTCGCGACCGGCGATGCGGGTACAGAGGCCAGCGTTACCAACGCGGGGACTGACCAGAATGTGGTTCTGAATTTCACGATTCCGCAGGGTGCTGTCGGGCCGACCGGCGCGATCGGACCACAGGGCCCCGCTGGGCCGGCCGGGGCGACCGGTCCTATCGGAGCTGCCGGACCGCAAGGTCCCGCTGGACCCATTGGCGCAGCTGGTCCCGCTGGGCCGCAGGGACCTCAGGGTGCAACTGGACCCGCCGGGGCCGCCGCGACCATCTCCATCGGCTCCGTCGCGACCGGCGATGCGGGCACAGATGCCAGCGTCACCAACACAGGCACTGACCAGAATGCGATTTTGAATTTCATGATCCCACAGGGCGCTGTTGGACCTACCGGAGCGGCTGGGCCGCAGGGTCCCGCTGGGCCTGTCGGAGCGGCTGGGCCGCAGGGTCCCGCTGGGCCTGCCGGTGCAACTGGGCCGCAGGGTCCCGCTGGGCCTGCCGGTGCAACTGGGCCGCAGGGTCCCGCTGGGCCGCAAGGTCCCCAAGGGGCAGCTGGTCCGGCCGGGGCCGCCGCGACCATCTCCATCGGCTCCGTCGCGACCGGCGATGCGGGCACAGAAGCCAGCGTCACCAACGCAGGCACCGGCCAGAATGTGGTTCTGAATTTCACGATCCCGCGGGGTCCTCAGGGAGAACCCGGCACGATCCCGACACTCAGCGCGCTGAACGCAGTCAACGCCGCGGCCCAGACTCCGGCCACCGCGGACGCGCCGCTGACATTTGCGGCTACGCCGTTTGAAACCGGCACAGGCATCACCAACGCCGGTTCCACCGCGGGTACGTTCACACTGACGGAACCGGGAATTTACGAGATCTCTTACAATACGACCGTATCCCACCCCCGCAGCAGCAGGCCCGTGCCCATCACGGCCGGCGTATCCCTGACCGGCAACTCCGTGCCGATCCCCGGAACTGCATCTTCGGCCACGATTGCAACCACGGGCGATACTGCCGCGCTGGCCGCGACCACGATCCTCAGCGTACAGACCGGAACGCCCATAACGATCTCGCTGGTCCCTAACGGCACAAACGGCACCTACACCAATACCTCCATCACGATCCGCAGACTGACCTGACCTCCGCTCCCAGCGGGGCGAGACGCCGGAAACGGTATCCGCCCCGCGCATGAGAACCAGGGGTATAACTCACGGCAGACCCGCGGCAACGCCGGCAAAAAACAAACCATTTCCACAAACTGTTATACTGTTCGCAAAATAAATTCCACAGCGAAAACATTTCGCCCGGCAGCGCGCTTTCCAATGCGTTCTGCCGGGCGTTCCGACACAATCTCTTCTTTTATAAATATATTTCTCATATCCCGCCGGTACCGGCGAATCCTCGTCCGATTCCACGTCTGATAACTTCCGCCTTATTCCAACCGGCAGCCGGTTTCTCCCGCAATCCTACCTTTTCCGTCAGGCGGGTTCCATTTCCCGATCCTTTTACAGATCGTCCTCCAGCGCGCTGCTCTTGGCGTACGCCGTGCTCCGCGCCTCAAAGAAATCGGTCTTGATCATGTTCGCGTTAGAATATTGGGACACCCACCGCATACTGTCCGGCTCCTGTTCATGTCCCTCGTAGATCGGATCCAGGCCAATGCCCGTGCAGCGCAGGTTGCCCAGATACTGAATGTAATCCGTGATCATTTCTTTATTCAGCCCCTGCACGTCGTCGCCGATCACGTAATGGCCCCAGCGGATCTCCTGCTCGCAGCCTTCTTTGATCATGCCGCGGTACACGTCCTTTTTCTCCTCCGTGAACAGCTGCGGCTCCTCCTTCTGCAGCTCCAGCAGGATATTGCGGAACAGCCACAGGTGCGTGTTCTCGTCCCGGTTGATGTAGCGGATCTCCTGCACGGAACCCGGCATCCGGTTATTGCGCCCCAGGTTATAGAAGAACATGAACCCGCTGTAAAAATACACGCCCTCCAGAATATAGTTCGCCACCAGCGTTTTCGCGAACACATCCAGCTCCTTGTCCTTCTGGAAATCATTATACAGATCCCCGATAAACCGGTTCCTGGCCAGCAAATGCTCGTCGTCTTTCCACTGGTACAATACGTCGTTGCGCTCCTGCGGCTCGCAGATGGTGTCCAGCATGTAGCTGTAGCTCTGGCTGTGAATCGCCTCCTGGAACGTCTGGATCGCCAGGCACAGGTTCACCTCATTGGCCGTCACATACTCGCCGATGTTCGGCAGGTTCGCCGTCTGGATACTGTCCAGAAAGATCAAAAATGAAAGCACCTTGTCGTAGGCGCGCCGCTCCGGCTTTGGCAGCCGCCGGTAATCCTTTACGTCCACGCTCATGTTGATCTCTTCCGGGATCCAGAAATTGTTCATCGCCTGGCGGTACCAGTCGCTGACCCACGCATATTTCATATTGTTAAAATCGTTCAGGTTGGTCGTATTGCCTCCGACCATCCGCCGCAGACGCACGTCTGTATCTCCGTCCGGATTAAATAACGGTTTTTTCAACATTTCTTCCATTTTGTTCCGCTCTCCTTTGTTATTCTTTTAAGTTATCCCGCAAAAAGACTGCCGGAAACAATGTCCCGCTCCGCGCCGGTTCTCATGCAGCGCGGGCCGCATTCAACCTCCCCGCGATAAATCCTTCATCAAAATCATCTCCAGCGGCTCCCCGGGCAGCACCAGCGCGCCGCACTCCCGGTAGCCGGTTTTCCGGTAGAAAAACTGGGCCTGTTCGTCGGACTGTGTGGATGTCAGCACATACGGATATCCTCTCGCCGCCATTTCCTGCTCCCAGTAGTCCGTCAGCCGTTTCCCATTGCCCCTGCCCCGGTAAGGCTCCAGAATATACAGCAGGTTCATAAACGGCAGATTGTCCCAGAACAGGCCGAATCTCAGCCATCCAACGAACATATCCTCCTGGTACATGACCAGAACCCGCCTGTCCCGGATACTATTTCTCAGCTCCTGTCCGGAAATGTGCCTGTCATGTTCCAGAAGCGCCGCATAATCGCTTTCCTCCGCGTATCGAATCATTTCATTTTCCACCTCAATCACCCGCCCGCGTCCGCCTTACGACGTGCAGGCCTCGCATTCCTCCACCTCAGAAATGTTGCTATTACCTAAAGGAAAAGCCGCCTTACGACGCGCAGGCCTCGCATTCCTCCACCTCCAGGCTCTTCGACCGGATATAATAGATCGTCTTCACGCCCTCTTCCCAGGCCAGGATATACAGCCGCAGCACTTGGCTCAGCGTGTACTCGTTCGTGATGTAAAGGTTCATGCTTTGAGCCTGGTCCACATGCCGCTGCCGCACGCCGCAGGCCCGCACCGACCAGGTCTGGTCGATCAGGTGCGCGTTTTTATAGTACCAGAATGTGTCCACGGACAGCTCCGGCGCCACCCGCGGCATCAGCCCGTTTTTCTTCTCCTCCAGGAAATACCGGTTCATGATCGGGTCCAGCCCCGCCGTGGTTCCCGCGATAATGCTGGTGCTGCTGGTCGGCGCGACCGCCAGCAGGTAGCCGTTGCGCAGCCCGTTGGCCGCCACCTTTGCCGCCAGCGCGCTCCACCGTTCGTCCGTCAGCCGCCGTTTCGTGAAATAGGCCCCGGTCTGCCAGTCGCTGCCCTCGAAATAGAGGTATCTTCCCTTCTCGATGGCGTAATCGCAGCTGGCCTCCACCGCCGCGTAATGGATGTCCGCAAACACCCGGTCCGCGAACCGCAGATGATCCTCGCTCTCCCATTTGATATGGTGCTTCGCCAGCATGTGGTGATATCCGCTGACGCCCAGGCCAATGGGACGGTATTTCTCATTGTTGATCTTCGCGTAAGGCACCGGGAAAAAGTTCAGGTCGATCACATTGTCCAGGGCCCGGACCACGCTGCGGGTCACGGCCGTGATCTCCTCCCGGCTGTCCACGTCGATATTGCCCAGGGAAAGGCTGGCCAGGTTGCAGACCACGAACTCGCCCGGCTTCGTCACCGTCACGACCACCGTTTCCCCGTCCACCGTCTCGATGCGCTGTTCTACCGACTCGATGGCGCTCATGTTCTGGGCGATCTCTGTGCACAGATTGCTGCAGTAGATCACGCCCTTGTGGCCGTTCGGGTTCATCCGGTTCACATGGTCGCGGTTGAAGGTAAACGGCGTTCCGGTTTCCACGGCGCTCTTCAGGATCAGGCGGATGATCTCCTTGATCGGGATCACGCGCTTGGAAATGCGCATGTCATTGACGCAGTCCAGATAGCGGGCCGTCCATTCATCCCCGAAATAATCCTCCAGCGCGTAGCCTTTGACCGTCAGAATCTCGTGGGGGCACATCAGGTACCAGTCGCCGCCGCGGTTATCCCTGGCCTGCTGCCAGAAATAGTCCGGGTAGCAGACCGCCGGAAACACGTCGTGGGCCTTCATGCGGTCGTCGCCGTTGTTGGTGCGCAGATTCAGAAATTCCGGCAGATCCCGGTGCCACACATCCAGATACACCGCCACCGCGCCCTGCCGCATCCCCAGCTGGTCCACCGCCACCGCCGTATCGTTGGCCAGGCGGATCCAGCGGATGACGCCGCCCGCCGCGCCCTCGAACCCGCGGATCGTGCTGCCGTTGGCGCGGACCTTGCCGAAATACAGGCCCATGCCGCCGCCGAACTTGCTGACCATGGCAAAATTGTCGATGCTGCGGTAAATTCCGTCCAGACTGTCCGGAACCGTGTCAATGAAGCAGGAGGAAAGCTGGTGGTACGGCTTGCGGGCGTTGGACAGCGTCGGCGTCGCCATCGTGACCTGCAGCTTGCTCAGCATATCGTAGAACCGCTTCACCCACTGGGAACGGTCCTGCTTCTCCTTCATCGCCAGGTGCATGGCGATCCCCATGAACATCTCCTGGGGCGTCTCCAGCGGCACGCCCTTGCGGGTGCGGATCACATAACGGTTCAGCAGCAGCTCCAGCCCGGAATAATTCATACGGTAGTTCCGCTCCGGATCCAGCCAGCTTTCGAACAGGCCGATCTCTTCCTTCGTATAGTTCTGCAGAATGTACGCGCCGTACAGCTCCTGCTCCGTCAGATATGCGATCTTTTCATAGAAACTGTTGATATGGAGCATGTCCATCGTATCTTTCAGCCGGGCCTCAAACCCCAGCAGCAACAGCCGCGCCGCGATCATCTCCCAGCGGGGCGCTTCCTGCGTGGTCAGTTCCACCGCCGCCTTTGTTAAAAGCGACAGTTTCTCCCGTTCCGTCATATCCGGCTTGGAAAGCGCCTGGAATTTGGACGCCAGATATTCCAGGTTGTATTCTTCCTCGTCAAACTCGGTCTGGATCCGCCGCAGAACCGCCGCCAGTTCTTCCGATTTCTCCGATCTCTGAAAATAATGAAGGATCTCCCTGCGGCTGCGGCGTTTTCTGGAGCGTTCCTCCCGGTAAAGGATGTAGCTCCGCATGACCCGGTAATAGTTTTCCTCCATCAGGGTCTGTTCCACCAGGTCCTGGATCTCCTCCACCGACAGCTTCAGCTCCTCCTGCCAGCCGGCCGGGAATTTGCTCTCAACCTGCGCCAGGATCCGGTTCAGTTCTTCGTCTCCGACCTCCGTATCCACGCTGGCAAACGCTTTCGCGATCGCGTTCTTTATTTTATCCGGGCGGTATTCCTGCTCCGTCCGGTCGCGTTTCATGATCTTCATGCGCTCGTTCTCCCTTGTTTTTCCCCGTATTTTGTCTTTTTCTGCGTTTTGCTTGTTCTGTGTTTTGTTTTTTCTGCGTCTTGCTTTTTTTGCGTTTTGTCTTTCCCCACGTTTTGCTTCTTCCGCGTTTTGCCTCTTCTGTGTTTTGCCTTTTCCGGTTTTATCTTTCCCCGCGTTTTGCCTTCCCCGAACGTCCTTTTTCTGCTTTCCCGATCTTCCCGGCATTTCCCCCGGAACTTCCCGAAATAAATACGCGGCATTCTCCGGAAACTTCCTTAATTAACTTAATAGTTAATGGGCTTTCACTCTCCGCCCGGCGCTGCTGCTCCCGTCTCCGCCCGTGCCGCCTCCCGCCGCGCGATCTCCGCCGCCTGCCGCGCGATCTCCAGCTCCTCATTGGTGCGGATCACCAGCACGTTGACCTTCGACGCCCCGTCGGAAATCTTCACCGCCTCGGCCTGCTCCCGGTTCTTCACCTCGTCGATATGAATCCCCAGAAACTCCAGGTAGCTGCAGATTTCCTCGCGGATATCGGAATCATTCTCCCCCACGCCCGCGGTAAACACGATATTGTCCACGCCGTTCATGGCCGCCGCGTAGCTGCCCACGTATTTTGCTACCTTGTACGCGAAAATCTCCCGGGCCAGCGACGCTTTTTCATTATATTTAATCTCCGCGTCCTTCAGCTCCCGGAAATCGCTGGACAGGTTCTTGGAAATGCCCAGCACGCCCGATTCCTGATTCAGGATCTTCATAAGCTGCGGGAAGTCCAGGTTCTCTTTCCTCGCCAGATACTCCAGCACGCCCGGGTCCACATCGCCGGACCGCGTCCCCATGACCAGGCCCTCCAGCGGCGTGAAACCCATGGAGTTGTCCACCACCTGTCCGAATTTGACCGCGCAGATGCTCGCGCCGTTGCCCAGGTGGCAGACAATGGTTTTGACACGCCGGGGATCCTGCTGCAGGAACTCGGCCGCACGCTCCGACACATATTTATGGCTGATGCCGTGGAACCCGTAGCGGCGGATCTTATACTTTTCATAGTATTGATAAGGCAGCCCGTACAGGAACGCTTTCGGCTCCATGGTCTGGTTAAACGCCGTATCGAAGACTCCCACCATCAGCGTGTCCGGCATCAGTTTCCGGCAGGCTTCCACGCCGGTCAGGTTCGCCGGATTGTGGAGCGGCGCCAGATCGTTGCACTCGGTCATCGCCCGGATCACCTCGTCGTCGATCACGACAGAGCCGGTAAATTTCTCCCCGCCGTGAACAAGGCGGTGTCCGATCACGTCGATCTCCGAAAAATCCTTTATGACGCCCCGCTCCGGGCTCACCAGCGTGTCCAGAAGCGTGTGGACCGCCTGCGTATGATTTTCCATCGTGATCTGCTCTTTCACCGACAATCCCGCGTCCGTCTTATAGCTGAACACGCCGTCGATGCCGATGCGTTCGCACACGCCGCGCGCCAGCACCCGCTCGCTGTCCGAATCAATGACCTGGAACTTCAGCGACGAACTGCCGCTGTTAATGACTAGAATCTTCATGCCTGTACTTCTCTCCTTTTACCGCCCTGCCTCACCGCCGCGCCGGCGCGGGGGACGGTTTCCCGGATCCACGGCGCGGATATTCTTTATTATATTACGTGTTCGGGGGTTTGTCATTATAAAATCGCAACAAATTTCACGGACCGCCGAAACGGGCGGTGCCGGCCTGAAAATCCCATTTTTTCCCATTCCGTTTTCGTCACAATTAAAAAACTGTATCAAATACATATTTTTTTGGATAATCGGTTAAAATAATGGTCCCGGATCTCATAAATATAGAAAAAATCACGAACCGCCCTCTTTCTCCGCGCGTGCCGCAGCATCCGTTTAGCGCATTAAAGCGACGCAATTACAATGTTTTCATTGTGGCAATCACATGAAATCGCTTGTTTTTCGTTCCCCGGCGATTTGACATTTATTCATTTTATGTTATAATTCTTCACATGAGAGATACAGGTCGGTCTGCCGTATATGCCTGCAGGACGCAGGCGGTTTTACAGCGAACCGCCATAGCCGTCCGCCGCGTTCCCCCTGTCCATGACAGGTCAGCCGGCAGCCGGTCAGTCAAAGTCTATGTGCAGTTTAAAAGGAGGTATTCACATGAGTGAAAACAAAGCAGCAAGCAGCAAGAAAAAAGGAGGCGGCGCATTACTGGGGGCAGCGTTTATCATGGCTACGTCGGCCATCGGGCCGGGCTTCCTGACGCAGACCGCCAGCTTCACCGGCACCAACAAGGCCAGCTTCGGCTTCGTAATCCTGGCATCCATCGTTCTGGCGGCCATCGCGCAGATCAATATCTGGAGAGTGCTCTGCGTGTCCGGACTCCGCGGACAGGACGCAGCCAATAAGATCCTGCCGGGTCTGGGATATGTGGTCTCCATTCTGGTCGCGTTCGGCGGTCTGGTATTCAATATCGGCAACGTCGGCGGCGGCGGACTGGGCTTCAATACCCTGCTGGGTCTTCCCACCAAGGTCGGCTGTACGCTGGCCGGCATCATCGCCATCGCGGTGTTCCTGATCAAAGACGCCAAGGCGGCCATGGATAATCTGGCGAAAGTCCTGGGCGGCATCATGATCGTAGTAATCTTCATCATTATCATCGTAGTGAAGCCCCCGATCGGCGACGCATTAGTCAATACCGTCGTTCCTTCCACCGGCTACAAAGCCCTGGTTCCGGCCATCATCACCCTGCTGGGCGGCACCGTTGGCGGCTACATCACATTCTCCGGCGCGCACCGTCTGATCGACGCAGGCATCACCGGTGAAGAGAACCTGAAAGAGATCAACAAGAGCTCCGTTATGGGCATCGGCATTGCGACCCTGGTCCGTATTTTCCTGTTCCTGGCGGTCCTGGGCGTGGTTGTGAAGCTGACCGACGGCGCAACGCTGGACGCCTCCAACCCGGCGGCTGACGCGTTCCGTCTGGGAGCAGGCGAGATCGGCTACCGCTTCGCCGGACTGGTGATCCTGTGCGCAGCCATCACCTCCATCATCGGCGCGGCCTATACGTCCGTTTCGTTCCTGAAGACCTTCCATCCGGCGATTGCCGAGCATGAGAACTGGGTCGTGATCGGATTCATCATCATTTCGACCATCATCATGCTGGTGATCGGCACCACCCCGGCGACGCTCCTGATCCTGGCCGGCGCAGTCAACGGACTGATCCTGCCGATCACGCTGGGCATCTGCCTGATCGCGTCGCAGAACAAGAAGATCATGGGCGCCGACTATCATCATCCGACCGTCCTGCTGGTACTTGGCGTGATCGTAGTAATCATTTCCGCCTACCTGGGAATTACGACATTCATGTCCAACATGAGCAGCCTGTTGGGATAATATTATCAGAAAACAATTCCTGCGCTGCCAGAGGGACAATCCTGCGGATCCTCCCTCCGGTACGCTGCGGAACCATCGCCAAAGAAGGTGCAATCTACGCTCGATCCGGTTGCACCTTTCTTCCTATCCTACGGATATTCACGCTGCGCCCGCGGACGCGTTTTCCCGGCCCTGCCGGGGAATATTTCCGTGAAATCATAGCGCCATGACCGGACGGACATGGCGGGAGAGGAGAATAACTGAATATTTATGCAAAATATCAAAATTTTGACAGCAGGCGACAGCTCCCTGCTGGTAGAATTCGGCAAAGAGATCAGTCCTGAGATCAATCAGAAGATCGCGGCCACCGTCCGCCTGATCCACGACCAGAATATCGAGGGCGTGGTGGACGTGATCCCGGCGTTCTGCTCCCTGCTGATCAATTACGACCCCCGCATCATCCGCTATGAGCAGATGAAAAAGCGGATCGAGGGCCTGATCCGGGTGGATGTGCGCAAAGGCAGCCAGATCCGCAAGATTTTCGAGATCCCCGTCCTTTACGGCGGAGAATACGGCCCCGATCTGCCCTACATCGCCCAGCATGCGGGACTGAGCGAGGAGGAAGTCGTGAAGATCCACACCTCCAGCGATTACCTGATCTATATGCTGGGGTTCCTGCCCGGCTTCTGCTACCTGGGCGGCCTGGACGAGCGGATCCACACGCCGCGTCTGGCCAACCCCAGGAAGAAAATTCCCGCGGGCAGCGTCGGCATCGGCGGTTCCCAGACCGGCATCTATCCGCTGGATTCCCCGGGCGGCTGGCAGCTCATGGGCATGACTCCCGTGAAAACCTACGATCCGGCCCGTAAGGTTCCAATCCTGGTGCAGGCGGGCGAATACATCCGCTTCATCCCCATCGACGAACCGGAATATCTGCGGATCCGGGAACTGGTAAAAAACGGCGAGTACGAATGTGCGATCCGCTATGAGAAAGAGGAGGTGTAGCTATGGGAATCCGTATTATTAAAGCCGGCATGATGACCACGGTCCAGGACTTAGGGCGCACCGGCTACCAGAGCCAGGGCTTTCCCGTGGCCGGGGTCATGGACGTCCGTTCGTTTCGGATCGCCAATCTTCTCCTGGACAATCCGGAAAATGAGGCCGCTCTCGAATTTACGCTGATCGGCCCGACGCTGGAATTTACGGCGGACACATTGATCGCCATCACAGGCGGCGATTTCCAGCCGACCATCAACGGGGAACCGGCCCCCATGTATACCGCGATCTACATCAATAAAGGCGACGTGCTGAAATTCGGCAGCGCCCGCACCGGCAGCCGGGGCTACGTAGCGTTTTCCTGCTACCTGCAGATCCCGGTGGTCATGGGCAGCCGCTGCACCAATATGAAAAGCTCCATCGGCGGCTTCAAGGGCCGCAAACTCCAGGACGGCGACTACATCAATTTCCGGATCAAACGGCGCTACCTGCGGTTTTTCCTGTCCCGGACGCTGGACCTGGACGAGTTTGACCAGGAAGACGCCACCCTGCGGGTCGTCATGGGCCCCCAGGACTACATGTTCAGCAAGCAGGGCATTGAAACCTTTTTAAACAGCGAATACACCGTCACCAGCGATTTCGACCGCATGGGCTGCCGTCTGGAGGGCCCTTTCATCGCCCGCAAGGAAGAGGCCGACATGATCTCCGACGGCATCGCGTTCGGCTCCATTCAGGTTCCGGCCCACGGCAAGCCGATCGTCCTGCTCTCCGACCGGCAGACCACCGGCGGATATCCGAAGATCGCCACCGTGGCTTCCGTGGATATCCCGAAGCTGGTGCAGCGCAAGACCGACCACAAGATCCGCTTTAAGGCCATTACCGTCCAGGAAGCGCAGCGGCTGTACCTGGAGGAAATGGAAGAACTGAACGAAATGCGCAAGAAAATCCATCAGCCCTGCCGCGAAGTCCTGGAGTGCCGCCAGACGGCCCGCAGGATGCGCCGGCTGTTCGAAGCCTAATGACCGCCGCGGCAGAACATGACATATTTCATTCCGCTTGTCTCCCGGGCTGAATCTGCGCCGCGCAAACGCCGCGTTTCCGCAGGTTCCCGCGTATTCCCGGGAGAGAACAGGACAAACGGAACATCTGGTTTAAAATGATGATCGATATAGAAGGGAGAACGTACCATGGATTTAGAGAAAATTGCAGGTTTGGTAAAACTAATCGAAGATTCGACATTGAAAGAATTTACTTATAAAGAAGGCGACATTAAAATCACCATGAGCAAGCTGGATCACCCGCCCATCGTCGCTGCCGGGCTCCCGGCCATGCCCGCTGCGGCCCCTGCGCCCGCCCCGGCAGTTCCTGAAAAGGAGGAGGAAAACGACGAGGTTCTGTTCATTACTTCCCCGATCGTCGGCACGTTCTATTCAGCGGCCGCTCCCGATGTGCCCGCTTTCGTCCGCGTCGGCGACCGCATCAAGGAAGGGCAGACGGTCTGCATCCTGGAAGCGATGAAGCTGATGAACGAGATCCAGTGCGAATTTGACTGCGAGATCGAGGCCGTGCTGGTCAGCAATGAACAGAAAGTGGAATACGGCCAGCCCCTGTTCCGCGTAAAGAAGCTGTGATCCGGAGGTGCGCATATGATCAATAAAGTTCTGATCGCCAACCGGGGCGAGATCGCCGTCCGCATCATCCGCGCATGCCGGAACATGGGGATACAGAGCGTGGCGATCTACTCCAAAGAAGACAAAAACAGTATGCACGTGCAGCTGGCCGACCAGCGCATCTGCATCGGCGAAGGTCCCGCCAAAAGCAGCTATCTGAACATGGACCGCATCATCGCCGCCGCCTTAAACGTCGAGGCAGACGCGATCCATCCCGGCTTCGGGTTTTTGTCGGAAAACAGTACATTTGCCCGCAAATGCCGGGAAAACGGACTCATTTTCATCGGGCCGGATCCGGATGTTATCGACCGGATGGGCAATAAATCCCAGGCCCGCAAAACCATGATGGACGCCGGCGTGCCGGTCGTACCGGGCTCCCGCGAGGCCGTCTACGACGTGGAGGAAGCCAAAAAAGAAGCGGAGCGCATCGGCTATCCCGTTATGATCAAAGCCTCCTCCGGCGGCGGCGGCAAAGGGATGCGCGTGGCCGAAAACGAGGAAGAATTTGAGTTCCAGTTCAATATGGCCCAGCGGGAATCCGCCAACGCGTTCGGCGACGACGCTATGTACCTGGAGCGCTACATCGTCAACCCGCGCCATGTGGAGATTCAGATCATGGCCGACACGCTCGGACATATCGTGGCGCTGGGCGACCGCGACTGTTCCGTGCAGCGGAACCACCAGAAGCTGATCGAGGAGTCCCCCTCCCCCGCCATCAACGACGAGACCCGCCGGAAGATGAACGAGTACGCGGTGCTGGCGGCCCGGACGGTCGGCTACACCAACGCGGGCACGATCGAATATATCGTCAGCACCAAAGGGGAATTTTATTTTATGGAAATGAACACCCGCATCCAAGTGGAGCACGGCGTCACGGAGATGGTGACGGGCACCGACCTGATCATCGAGCAGATCCGCGTCGCCATGGGCGAGCCGCTGAGCTTTACGCAGGAGGACATTCATCCCCGCGGGCACGCCATCGAATGCCGGATCAACGCCGAGATCCCCGAGCGGAATTTCATGCCCAGCCCCGGCGTGGTGCAGTACGTCCATCTGCCCGGCGGCAACGGCGTGCGGGTCGATACCGGCCTTTACTGCGGCTACCAGATCCCCGCGGAATACGATTCGATGATTGCGAAAGTCATTGTCCACGCACCCACCCGGGAAGCCGCGCTTTTGAAAATGCGGTCGGCCCTGGATGAAATGGTCGTCATCGGCGTGGAAACCAATCTGGATTTCCAGTACCAGATCATCCGGCACCCCATTTTCCAGGAAGGAAAAGCGGACACCGGATTCATTGACAATTTTATGAACAAGAGAGGACAATAGCCAACAGGCCCGGGGACGCCGGTTCCGGCCGGGCGGCGGGTCCCGCAGGCGAAGGGACGGTTCCGGCCCGGGCTTTTCCGGAACCGTCCGCCGGCTCAGCCATTATAAATCTGCCGGCCCAGTCATTATAAATTAGAAAGAACAGTCAGGAGGAACTTTATGTACCGTGTAGACTTAAACAGCGATTTAGGCGAAAGCTTCGGCCGCTATACCCTGGGAAACGACGAACAGGTCATCCCCTTAGTCACCTCCGCCAACGTAGCCTGCGGTTTCCACGCCTCAGACCCGGTCGTCATGGACCATACGCTGGCCATGGCAGCCGCAGCGGGCATCCGGGTGGGCGCGCATCCCGGCTATCCCGATCTGATGGGCTTCGGACGCCGGAATATGGTGATATCGCCGGAAGAAGCGAAAGCATATACCCTGTATCAGTTAGGCGCTCTGGACGGTTTCTGCCGCATCCACGGCCTGCGTATACAGCATGTGAAACCCCACGGCGCGTTCTACAACATGGCCGCTAAAGATTACACCTTGTCCACAGCCATCTGCGAAGCCATCAAAGGCTTTGACGCCAACCTGATCGTGCTGGCGCTGGCAGGGGGCGAACTGGCCCGCGCGGCCATGGACCTGGGTCTGCGGACCGCGCAGGAAGCGTACGCGGACCGGGCTTACGAAGAGGACGGCTCCCTGGTGAACCGCAAAAAGCCGGGCGCAATGATCACCGACGAGGACGAAGCCATTGCCCGTGTCCTCCGCATGGTGAAAGAGAAGAAGGTCACCGCTATTACCGGCAAAGACATCCCGATCCGGGCGGATTCCATCTGCGTACACGGCGACGGCGCCAAAGCGCTGGCGTTCGTGGAGAAGATCCGGACCGTCCTGACCGCGGAAGGCGTGTCCTTGTGCCCGCTGGACGAGATCGTGTGACCGGGCTGCGGTTTTTTCCGCATGAATCGACGCTGCGGCTGCGCCTTCGTCCCCGCCAAGGCCGCCGATACAGCAGCGCTTCCATAATATTTTGTAAAATCTTCCGCCTGCCGCAGGAATCGCCCACTTTCCGGCCGCGATCCCTGCGGCGGGCTCAGGGTTGTTTCATGAAGAATAATCTTAACCTGAAAAAACGTTGATCATATCGGGAGTTATGGATGCTATACAAAA
>CANQUA010000027.1 GCA_947626915.1 uncultured Lachnospiraceae bacterium | reverse complement strand
CGTCCGCCCAAACGTAGAAGAGTCTGATAGGAGGTACGAAAAGTGGCAGTAGATAGAGTTCCTGTTCTTAAAAGATGTAGATCCCTTGGTTTGGACCCGGTCTATTTAGGAATAGATAAAAAATCAAACAGAGAGTTAAAGAGAGCCAACCGTAAGGTAAGCGAGTATGGTCTGCAGCTTCGCGAGAAGCAGAAAGCCAAATTCATTTACGGCGTGCTGGAGAAGCCGTTCCGTAATTATTATGCGAAAGCGGAGCGCATGGACGGCCAGGCAGGTGAGAACCTGATGATCCTGCTGGAGCGGAGACTGGACAACGTGATCTTTCGTATGGGATTTGCCCGTACCAGAAGAGAAGCGCGTCAGATCGTCGATCATAAGCAGCTGCTGGTAAACGGCAAGGGCGTTCATATCCCGTCCTACCTGGTAAAAGCCGGCGATGTTGTGGAAGTAAAAGAGAAATGCAAGTCCTCTCAGAGATATAAAGACGTATTGGAAGTCACAGGCGGACGTATGGTTCCGGCCTGGCTCGATGTAGATGCGGAGAATCTGCGCGGTACAGTGAAAGAACTGCCCACCAGAGAGGAGATCGATGTCCCGGTCAACGAGATGCTTATCGTCGAGTTGTACTCCAAATAATCCGTAACGCATACCCAAAAAGGAGGGGCTAGAGTGTTCGAGTTTGAGAAACCAAATATTGAGATCGCAGAGATTTCTGAAGATAGAAAATATGGAAGGTTCGTAGTAGAACCACTCGAAAGAGGCTACGGCACCACACTGGGCAATTCTCTTAGGAGAATCATGCTTTCATCCTTGCCGGGTGCTGCGGTTAGTCAGGTGAAAATCGACGGTGTGCTCCATGAGTTCAGTTCCATCCCCGGCGTCAAGGAGGATGTGACCGAGATCATCATGAACATCAAGAGCCTGGCTATCAAGAACAGCAGCGAAAACAACGAAGTCAAGACAGCGTACATTGAGTTTGAGGGAGAGGGCACTATTACAGGCGCCGATATCCAGGCGGATCCGGATATTGAGATCATCAATCCGGAGCAGGTGATCGCAACCTTAAGCGGCGGCACGGACAGTAAGTTCTACATGGAGCTTACGATCACGAAGGGCCGCGGCTACGTGAGCGCGGATAAGAACAAAAAAGAGGATCTTCCGATCGGCGTGATCGCGGTGGATTCGATCTACACTCCCGTAGAGCGTGTGAACATGACCGTGGAGAATACTCGTGTAGGCCAGATGACGGATTATGATAAGCTGACCTTAGACGTCTATACAAATGGAACCCTGGCGCCGGACGAGGCAGTGAGCCTGGCGGCCAAGGTATTGAGCGAGCATTTGAACCTGTTCATCGATTTGTCCGAGAACGCCAGGACCGCAGAGGTCATGGTGGAGAAAGAGGACAATGAGAAAGAGAAAGTTCTCGAAATGAATATTGATGAACTGGAGCTGTCTGTTCGTTCCTACAACTGCCTGAAGCGTGCCGGCATCAATACCGTGGAAGAGCTGTGCAACCGCACTTCCGAGGATATGATGAAGGTCCGCAACCTGGGCAGAAAGTCACTGGAGGAAGTGCTGTCCAAGCTGAAAGAGCTGGGACTGCAGCTGAACCCCGGAGACGAATGAGATCCATTGGCTCCGTCTGACGGTATTGTCTAATTGCGGCGAAACGAAGCTTGCGTTTCCCGGTTTGGCAGACCAGGCGGGCCTTTGATCGAATGGAGTGCCCGGCAGATCCGGGTAAAATCAAGTTTTTCCCATCCCGGCGGCTATCGTATTTATACGTACAGACGCGGGATGTCCGGAAATAAAAGGCCGCTCTCGTAAGTCCGATGAAGCGGAGAGAGGTAATTATCACATCAGGAAGATGCTGCGCCGGTAAGTCCGAATGGCTCAGCGCGGCTCTCCAGGAAATTTATGGAGGAGACAGAATATGGCAGGATATCGTAAGCTGGGCAAAACTTCCAGCCAGAGAAAAGCGTTGCTTAGAAACCAGGTGACCGCGCTTCTGTATCATGGGAAGATCGTTACCACAGAAGCGAGAGCGAAAGAGATCCGCGGCATTGCGGAGGGTCTGATCGCGAAGGCCGTCAGGGAAAAGGATAACTTTGACACGGTGAAAGTGACCGCCAAGGTTCCGCGCAAGGACAAGGACGGCAAGAGGGTCAAAGAAGTCAAGGACGGCAAGAAAGTGACCGTGTACGACGAAGTGGAGAAAGAGATCAAGAAGGATAAGCCGTCCAGGCTCCACGCCAGAAGGCAGATCCTGAAGGTTCTTTATCCGGTGACGGAGGTTCCGACGACTGCGGCAGGCCGCAAGAGGAACACCAAGGAAGCGGATATCGTGGCCAAGCTTTTTGACGAGATCGCTCCCAAGTATGCCACCCGCAACGGCGGTTATACCCGGATTGTAAAGATCGGCCAGCGCAAAGGCGACGGCGCGATGATGGTTCTGATCGAACTGGTCTGACCAGCGGACTGAAACAGCAGAAAAGGCTTTTTGTCATAGGACAGAGAGCCTTTTTTATTTCGTTTTTTGTAGGAATTTTGCGATAAAAAAGAAAGAATATCTTAAGTTGACGATACAGGACGGACTGTTTATAATGTAAAATATCAGCATAGGAAGAACATAGACGGCAGACAACGGCAAAGTCAGGCAGAATCAAAAGCCGGATTCCGGGATAATCAGACAGGAGGGAGTTATATGAAAGGAATAGGGAAGAGGATATGGACGACGATTTTGGCGGCGAGTCTTCTTGCGGTGACGATGGTGGGCAGTGTTCCGGCAGCTACGACCCGTTCCAGGACGATCACATCGGTGAAGATCCGGGTGGGCCACAATCTTGAGGCGGGCGATATGCTTACGGATGGGGATATTGATATCATAGACGATTCGCTCAGCGAACCGGAAGATTATATGGGCGCTTATGCGGCGACTGAAGACTCCAAGTATTATATACGGGATGCGGAGTGGGCGACTTCTACCAGACGCGCGGTAGGGATCGGGGATAAGCCCAGGATGCGGCTCACGCTGGAGACGACCGGCGAGGGCGATGTGGAATATACGTTCCGCAGCAGCAGCTATACATCCAGCAGCGTCAATATCACAGGCGGAACCTTTTACAGCGCCAAAAGAGTGAACAACAGCACGCTGGAGGTCGTGGTGACGCTCGACGGAGTCAAGGGTACGTATTCGGAGCCGACGGACGCTACGTGGAAAGACAAGGGGATCGGGAAAGCGATCTGGTATTCCGATTATGACAGCGACGACGAATATTATGAGGCGACTTCCTCGAGCTATTACGATATTTACCTTTACCGCGGGACGGCAGTGGTGAAAAAGGTGGAGGATTATAAAGGCACCACGTACGATTTCTATCCGTACATGACGAAGAAAGGCACCTATTATTATAAGGTCCGGGCCGTTCCTCATACGGACGATCAGAAGAAATTCGGCAAAAAGAGCCCCTGGACAGAGTCGGATGAGATCTATATCGACGAGCAGGACGTTTCCGACGGCACGGGGCAGGAAGAGACCAAGAACAACAATAGCAGCAATAATAGCAGCAACAGCAGCAATAACGGCAATAATAATAACAATAACGCGGCGAATCAGGCCGCGCAGAAGCAGGAAGAGCTGCCGCCGGCGAATACGACCAAGGTGGGCTGGGTCAATTATAATAACAACTGGTTCTTCCGCTATCCGACAGGGGATTATTATAAAGATGGCTGGCTGAAGCTGAATGATGTATGGTATCTTTTCGACAAGAACGGCAAGATGCTGACGGGCTGGCAGCAGAATAAGGGCGTATGGTATTTCATGGATCCCAATGGCGCGATGCGTACCGGCTGGATCAAAGGCGGCAATAAGTGGTACTATCTGAGCAGCGGGAAGGATGGCTTTATCGAAGGCGCGATGCGCACCGGCTGGTTGGTTTTGAGCGATAAGTGCTATTATCTGGAGAGCGACGGTGCGATGGCCGAGGGCTGGAAAGAGATCGGCGGGAAATATTATTATTTCTACCCGGGATATGGTTACAAGGCGACCAATACGACGATCGACGGATTCTTCAGGCTGAATGAGAATGGGGAATGGGTTCCGTAACCGGGGAAACCTGGCTGTCCGGGGGAACCGCGGGACAGGAAAGCGGCAGAGCGGAGCGGGGACTCCGCGGCCGGTATAACAGACGATGAGAGGGGTGTGGCTTCGGCCATGCCCTTTTTTGCGGATTTCTGCGGTTATACATTTTCATTTACAGGTTGACGAATGGGAGAAATTCAACTAAAATTGTAAAAATGCGGAATACTGCGCCGAAAAGAGTTTCAGCGGTTTCGGTGCGGCGGAATGAAAGCGTCAGAGGCGTAAGCCTGGAGGAGTTATGGGAATTATCAAGGCCAGTAAACTGATTTTTGATTATATACGCAGGGATGAGGATGAAAATATCCAGGAGATTGACCGCGCCATCGACGGACTGAGCGTCGATATCGAGAAGGGCAGCTTTGTGGCGATCCTGGGCCACAACGGTTCCGGCAAGTCCACGCTGGCGAAGCAGATCAACGCGATCCTGGTCCCTACGGAGGGGACGGTCTGGGTATCGGGAATGGATACGGCGGACGACAGCAAGGTCTGGGAGATCCGCAAGCGGGCCGGTATGGTGTTTCAGAATCCGGACAATCAGATCATCGGCAATATTGTGGAGGAGGACGTGGGGTTCGGGCCGGAAAATATCGGCGTGCCCACGGACGAGATCTGGAAGCGGGTGGATGAGAGCCTGGAAGCGGTGGGAATGACTGCGTACCGTTATAAATCGCCGAACAAATTATCCGGCGGCCAGAAGCAGCGGGTGGCGATCGCGGGCGTGATGGCGATGCGGCCGGAGTGCATCGTACTGGATGAGCCGACGGCCATGCTGGACCCCAACGGGCGCAAGGAAGTGATCCGGACCGTCCGGGAACTGAACCGGCAGGAGGGAATCACGGTGCTTTTGATCACCCATTATATGGAGGAAGCGATCCGCGCGGACCGGGTGATCGTGATGGACGACGGGAAGATCGTCATGGACGGGACGCCCAGGGAAATATTTTCCAGGGTGGAGGAATTGAAACAGTACCGGCTGGACGTGCCCCAGGTGACGGAGCTGGCTTACGAGCTGCGGAAAAACGGCCTGGCGATGCCGGAGGGCGTGCTGTCGCCGGAGGAGTTCGTGGACGCATTAGTGGGGCTCCATGAAAAAAAGATGCGTCAGGACCAGGGGCAGCCGTCGTAAAATCATCAAAAGCAGATGATTAAGCGGGACTGCTATGAAAAAGAACGCGGCGGGGCCAGGGACGGGAAGTGTCGGGCAGTGGAAAAAGATAGGAAACGCGCTTTCGGATGAAAGAAAACGACAGACGAGATGATTTGCCCGGGCGGCGGCAGATCGCGGATGAGAGATGGAGAAAGGAACATGGCATGGCAATTCGTGCGGAACATTTGACATTTGTTTATAATCAGGGGACGGCTCTGGAGCAGAAAGCGCTGGACGACGTCAGTTTTGAGATTCCGGACGGGCAGTTTGTGGGCGTGATCGGGCATACGGGATCCGGCAAATCCACGATGATCCAGCATTTAAACGGGCTGGTGAAGCCTACCTCCGGGAAGATTTATTACAACGGCGAGGACATTTACGGGGAAGGCTACAGCCTGAAGACCCTGCGCAGCAAGGTGGGACTGGTGTTTCAGTATCCGGAGCATCAGCTTTTTGAGGTGGACGTGATCTCCGATGTCTGTTACGGGCCGCGGAATCTGGGACTGTCGCCCGAGGAGGCGAGACAGAGGGCAGAGGAGGCCCTGCGGCTGGTGGGAATGAAGGAAAAATACTGGCAGCAGTCGCCGTTCGAACTGTCCGGCGGCCAGAAGCGGCGGGTGGCGATCGCGGGCGTGCTGGCGATGAATCCGGAGGTGCTGATCCTGGATGAGCCTACGGCGGGGCTGGATCCCAAAGGGCGGGATGAGATCCTGGATCAGGTCAGGGAGCTTCATGAGAAAAAAGGCATGACGATCCTTCTGGTATCCCACAGCATGGAGGATATGGCCAGGTACGCGCAGCGGCTGCTGGTCATGAACCACGGCCGGAAAGCATTTGACGGGACGCCGAAAGAGATCTTCGAGCATTATAAAGAGCTGGAAAGCATGGGATTGGCCGCGCCCCAGGTGACGTATATCGCCCATGCGCTGCGGGAGCGGGGCCTGGCGGTCGAGGAAGATATTACGACGGTGGAAGAGGCCAGGGACGCGATCCTGAGGCTTTTTGGAAAGGAATGAAATGATCAGAGATATTACGATTGGACAATACTATCCGGTGGACTCGGTGCTGCACCGCCTGGACCCGCGGACGAAGCTGTTTGGGACCATGGTGTTTATCGTGTCGCTGTTTCTGGCGGATCATATATGGAGCTACGTTGTGGCGACAGTATTTCTCGCGGCGGCGATCCGCATGTCGCGGGTCCCCCTGCCGTTTATGGTGCGGGGACTGAAGGCGATCGTGTTTTTGCTGCTGATCAGCGTCAGCTTTAACCTGTTTCTGACGGACGGCGAGGAGATTTTCCATATCTGGATCCTGCGGGTGACGAAAGAGGGCGTCCGCATGGCCGCGTTCATGGCGGTCCGGCTGATCTATCTGGTGGTGGGTTCCTCGATCATGACGCTGACCACGACGCCGAACCAGCTGACCGACGGGCTGGAAAAGAGCCTGGGCTTCCTGAAGAAGGTAAAGGTGCCGGTGCATGAGATTGCCATGATCATGTCCATCGCGCTGCGGTTCATTCCGATCCTGGTGGAGGAGACGGACAAGATCATGAAAGCGCAGATGGCCCGCGGAGCCGATTTCGAGAGCGGCGGTCTGATACAGAAGGCCAAAAGTATGGTGCCGCTGCTGGTGCCGCTGTTTATCTCGGCGTTCCGCAGGGCAACGGACCTGGCGATGGCGATGGAGGCCCGCTGCTATCACGGCGGCGAAGGGCGGACGAAGATGAAGCCCCTCCGCTACGCCCCCAGGGACCGCGCGGCCTATGCGGTGTTCGCGGTTTATCTGGCGGCAATGGTCGGGACGCGGGTTCTGGTGTGAATGGGAAATGAGACGGCGCAGTTGTCACATGACGGAACGTGCCTATGCGGGGGAATGGCATTTCGTAAACCGGAAGGATGTGACGGCATGATACGTATGACGGAACGCGCCCATGCGGGGGGAATGGCAGTCTGAGCATGGTGCGGCGAATCGGCGCTGAAAAAGAAAGGAAACGCATGAAACGGATCAAGTTAGTCCTGGCCTATGACGGCACCAATTACTGCGGCTGGCAGTACCAGAACAACGGCCTCACCATCGAGGAGGTCCTGAATCAGTCGCTCACGAAGCTGCTGGGCGAGCCGGTCGCCGTGATCGGAGCCAGCCGGACCGACGCCGGCGTTCACGCCCTGGAGAATGTGGCCGTATTCGATACGGAGAACCGGATGGCGCCGGACAAGATCTGCCTGGCGCTGAATCAGTGGCTGCCGGACGATATCCGGGCGCTGAGTTCGGAAGAAGTGCCGTTAAACTGGCACCCGCGCAAGCAGAATTGCACGAAAACCTATGAGTACCGCATCCTGAACCGCAAGATCAATCTGCCGACGGAGCGGCTGTATTCTTATTTTTGTTATTTTCCGCTGGATCTGGATAAAATGAGAGAAGCGGCGTCCTATCTCGTGGGCGAGCATGATTTCCGCAGCTTTTGTACCCGCCGGGGGCAGGAAGAGGAATCCGTCCGCACGATCTACAGCCTGGATCTGGAAAAGACCGGCGACAGGATCACGATTCGGGTCAGCGGCAGCGGCTTCCTCTACAATATGGTGCGCATCATTGCCGGGACGCTGATCAAAGTAGGGATCGGGGTATACCCGCCGGAGCATGTGGCGGAGATCCTGGATGCCAGGGACCGCCGCGCGGCAGGGCCGACAGCTCCCGCCAAGGGGCTGACGCTGGTGAGTATGGAATACGAGAAGAAGCTGCGGGACCGGATCGTTGGCGAAAATAAGGACTGGTCCTATGAGCTGATCCAGCGGGAGATCCCGGAGAAAGGGAAGGCGTATCTGATCATACGGCGCTGCGCGGAGCGGGACTTCGACCGGCTGCTCCTGCGGGTTACGCACCAGGCCATGCGCAACGGAGCGCGGCAGGTCTATGTCTGCGATCTGGAGGGCGGGAGAAAAGAGGAATATCCGGAGGGCCGTATCGCGGAGGGAAAAGCCTACGGCTATTATACGTTCCGTCATGCCTGCGACGTGATCGCGATGGAAAAAGCGATCAGCGCTGCGGGGGGCGTGTTGGCGGATGGAAATGGTTCTGCGGCAGTTTTGGCGGATAGAAATGGATCCGAGACGGTTTTGGCGGATGGAAATGGATCCGTGACGGCGCCAGAAAATGGAAAAAGTCCCGCGGCGATTCCGGCGGACTTGCGGCTGGAGCCGGTTACAGACGCGGATGTTTTCGCATTTTCTGCGCTGGCGAATGAGATCTTCCGTTCTGTTCCCGGTTTTGTGTCCGTGACGGACGCGGAAACGGCGGAGCAGATCTCCATCAGTGCGAAAGAACTTTTCTTTCTGCGGGCGGATGAGAGAAACGCGGGGCTCCTGCAGCTGGCAGTCTGCGGGGACAGTCTGGAGGTAGAGAGAATCGGAGTCGCGGAAAACGACCGGCGGAAAGGTCTGGCTCTGGAGGCTCTTGCGGCGGCGGAGAGGATCGCGGCCGGGCGCGGGTGTAAACAGCTGCGGCTCGCTGTACTGGCCGCCGACAAACCCGCGATTGCTTTATTTGAAAAGTTTGGTTTTGGCCAGGGAAAAATCGTTTCGCGCTGGTACAGCTGGTCGGATGAAAGAGTGTGACAGCGGCAGGGAGGCAAAATGACGAAAACCAGGGACAAGCGTAAGAGGATCGTGATAGCGGAGAACGACGCGATCACCAGGCAGTGGATGAGGAACAAGATTGAGGAGCTGGAAACGGACTGGGAGATCGACGGAGTATTCGCGGACGGTTCCCAGGCGCTGGAATATATCCGGGCCCGCGGCGCGGATGTGCTGCTGGCCGACGTGCAGATGCCCGTGATGGACGGTCTGGAACTGCTGGAGCGTCTCCGCGATGACGGCCTGGAACCGTATAAGGTGCTTTTCGGCGGGAGCGGACGGTTCGACGACGTCAGGCAGGTGCTGCGGCTGGGGGGTCATGATTTCGTCCTGAAATCGGAGCTGACCGGGGAGAGTCTGCGGCGGATCCTGACGGAAGCCGGGGAATGGCTCCGGAAAAGGCCGGAGGGCAGGGACGGAACGCATGGCCGGGGGGCAGGTTTTGCCGGTTCCGGGAAGCAGAGAGAGCTGGAGCTGCATCTGAAGCGGCTGGCGGAGGGGAGCGGGGAGGAAGCCGTGCTTGCGCGGTACGCGGCGGAGCGCAGCGTGGATCTGCGGCGGCTGCTGTTCGTGAATCTGTATTTTGGAAAAGAAGTTCCGCGGGATACCGTGAGGGAGTTCTTATATCTGTATTTGGAACAGGAGGGCCGGAAAGGCGACTGTTTCTCGTGTGGTTCGCAGGAATTTTCCATGATTTACAATCAGAACAATGAAATGCGGGTAATGAATGATCTGAACCGTCTGCAGGCGATCCTGCAGGCCCAGTTTGACGCGCCTTTGTATGTGGGCGTCAGCGGCGGAGCCTTGAAGGCCGGGAACCCGGCGAGTTCAGGAAATGGCGGAAACGGAGGAACCGCGGCTGCGGAAAATCTGGCCGAACTGTACCGTCAGGCGTCCGCCGCGCGGGAGAACCGGCGGTTTTTCGGGATACAGGGCTGCGTCCATTACGGCCGGCTCCTGATCAGCGCGTCCGCGGAAAGGCGGGAACCGGGCCGCAGGAATTTCAGTCTGGACGCCGAACGGATCGTGACGATGCTGGACGAGCAGCGTTATGAAGAAGCGCTGAACGGGCTGAACGCATTTTTGACCGCTCTCAGGGACGCGGTCACATTTCATCCGGCCTATGTCCAGGCGCTGGGCAACCGGATCCTCAGCGCTTATTTAAGAGAGGCGCGCCGTTATCCGCTGGATGAGAATGAGCGGAAGGATCTCGACGGCATTGAACTGTGGCTGGGGTGGCCGGCCTCCGATCTGGAAGAGATGGGGCGCGCCCTTCTGCGGGTGGCGGCGTACCTGGACGAACTTTTGCGGGGAAAGAGCCGGAGCCGGTCTTATACGCCGGCCGTGCGCCAGGTCATGCAGTTTGTGCGGGAGAATTACGGCAGGAAGATCACGCTGGACGAGGCGGCGTCCCATGTTCATCTGAGCCGCGCCTACCTGTCGGCGCTGTTTAAGAAGGAAACCGGTCAGAATTTCAGCCTTTACCTGCAGGAAGTGCGTCTGGAAGCCGCCCGCAGCCTCATGGACGGCCGGGAGCTCAACATTCAGGAGATCGCGGACCGGACCGGATTTTTCGACGCGCCTCATTTAAGCCGGGCATTTAAGGCGCGTTACGGCCGTTCTCCCCTGGAGTACCGGAAAGAAACCAGATACAAACGGCAGCAACCGGATACAAATATTATGAAGAAATTTTCAGAAAAACAGATCGGCGGGAAAGAATAGACATTCCATCAAAATGAGATACAGGATTTTGATGACACAGATCATGGAATCTCCGCGCTGTTTCTGGTAAACTGATAGCGTCGGCCGGGAAGAGGAAAATGGCTGCGGCCATACCCAGCCCGCCTTCCCCCCAATGATGAAAGCGGCGCGGCCCCCTCCACAGTGACGCCGCATGAATCGGGGGAATACAGGCAGGCGGCAATGCCATTCTGCCTCTCTCAAAGAATGGCCGATCGCCGCGGACCCTGACTTCGCCGGAATAAAAAGGGTCCGCGCTCCGGTCGGCGCCCCGTCCTGAGACCATTTGAGACGGGACGGAGAACGAGGAGAGAGGATGCGATAGACGAAACAGGCAACCATGGATCTGGCGGCTGCCCGGGAAAGCAGCCGGAAACGAAAAGACGGAAGGCGTCCGTCCGGTTTCATACCGGGCGGACGATAGAAGAACATCTGCTGCTCCAGTAGGAACGGCCGGCTTTGGGGAGAGCCGGCCGTTCCCTTTTCACGGGGAAAAGAAACCTCTGCGTCCATTCCCGTTTGCAAAATATTGAAAATGTGGTATGATTAGATCGTGGAATTGGAATCGTTATGAAAAGGGTCGTTTAAGACGTTTGCGTTTCGGAAACAGACCAGCTGCGCTTGGGGAAGGGAGCGTGAGGAAGCGAGAGTATGGGACTGGTATTTCATTTCATAGCCGCCGTTTGGGGCTGGCTGATGGACAATCTGCTGTATATTAACCTGATCTTGTCGGTCGTCATCGTATTTTTTCAGCGCAGGGATCCAAAGGCCGTATGGACATGGCTTCTTGTGCTTTATTTTGTCCCGATTTTCGGGTTCTTTCTGTATCTGATGCTGTGCCAGGATTACCGGAAAAACAAGATGTTCCGGATCAAGGAGGTGGAGGACCGGCTCTCCTATTCGACCCGATGGCAGGAGAGAATGCTGCAGGGGGCGCTGGATCAGTTCCCGGATTCGCCGTGGCGCGATTATGAGTCGCTGGTCGTCTATAATCTGGAGACCTCCGGCGCGGTGCTTACGATCGATAATTCCGTGGACATTTTTACGGACGGCGAGAAGAAATTCGAGGACCTGCGGGAGGAACTGAAAAAGGCCCGCCAGTACATTCATATCCAGTATTATATCATCAAGAACGACGAGGTTTTCCAGTCGATCGTCCCGATCCTGAAGAGCAAAACGAAGGAGGGCGTGGAGGTCCGGGTGCTGTTTGACGGAATGGGCGGCCGTTTCATGCCGGGGAAGGTCTGGAAGGATCTGAAAGCCTCCGGTATCCAGGTGGCGGAGTTTTTCCCGCCGATCCTGGGCCGTCTCCAGCTGCGCATGAATTACCGGAATCACCGCAAGATCGTGGTCATCGACGGGAAAGTGGGGTACGTGGGCGGCTTCAATATCGGGCGCGAATACATTTCCAGGGATCCGAAATTCGGATACTGGAGGGACACCCATCTGAAGATCCGCGGGAGCGCCGTTTACAGTCTCCAGATCCGGTTTGCGCTGGACTGGAACTACGCCAGCCATGAGAATCTGTTCAGGGACGGGAAATACTTTGGCCTTGGCGAAGAAATCGAAGAGGCGGAAAAAACGATACTGGGACTCCCGGCGGACGCGGAGGCGGCGCTGCGGGAAAACGGTACGGCGGAAGGCGGGGAGAACGTTCCGGAAACGGGGAAAGCGGACCCGCAAAAGCTGCCGCAGACGGCCAGGGAGGTTTCCGCGATCATTGCCCAGGCCATGGCGGGGCATAAGGTAATGCTTCAGATCATCGCCAGCGGCCCGGATGCCAGCAACCGGCAGATCCGCAATAATTATCTTCAGCTGATCTACCGCGCCCGGCATCATATTTACGTGCAGACCCCGTATTTCATCCCGGATGACGCGGTGTTGTCGGCCCTTAAATTTGCGGCGGAATCGGGCGTGGATGTCCGGCTGATGATTCCCTGCAAACCGGACCATCCGTTTGTATATTGGGCGACCTATTCCTATCTGGGCGATCTGCTGGCGGCCGGGGCGCGCTGCTATACGTATCAGAACGGCTTCCTTCATGCCAAGGCCGTCATGACGGACAGTCTGGTGAGCTGCTGCGGCACGGCCAATATGGATATCCGCAGCTTTGAACTGAATTTTGAGGTCAACGCGACGATTTACGACCAGGACATTACAGAGAAGCTGGAGCAGGCTTTTCTGGAGGATCTGAAAAACTGCGGGGAAGTGACGCGGGAGAGCTACGGACAGAGGGGACTGCGCGTCCGCTTCCAGGAGCAGTGCTGCCGCCTGCTGTCGCCGCTTTTGTGAAAATCTTTGCGCCGCGTGCCGGATCCGGCGCATGGATCGGCCGGTTCCGGCGCATACTAGCAGCATGAAAACGACGGCATATATTCAGGAAACAGGAAAAAACTTTTTTAAATGCGGCATAGCGGGCTGGTGCCTGGAGGTGATCTTTACCTCGGCGGAGTCGGTTATGCTTCACGACTGGCGGCTGATCGGCAGGACCTCGCTTCTGATGTTCCCGATCTACGGAATGGGGGCGCTGCTGGCGCCCATCGGACGCGGGGTGGACCGCTGGCTCCATACGGATCCGGCCGAGCAGCTGCGCCCGGCGGACCGGATCCTGCGCCACGGGATGCTCTATATGGTCCTGATTTTTGTGGTGGAATATTTTGCGGGTTCCTGGCTCAGGAGCCGCGGCATCTGCCCCTGGGACTATACCGGGCGCCATTCCAACATCAACGGACTGATCCGCCTGGATTTCGCGCCCCTCTGGTTTGGCGCCGGCCTGCTTTTTGAAACCATTGCCGGGGGCAAACCGGAGCTGCCGGCCCGGCAGACGGCGGGAAAACGGCGCCTTCTCCGCGGGAAAAGCCCCGGGGATTGACAGATTTTTCTTGTATTTTATGACGTGAATGATATAATCAAAGCATGACCATACATTTTAGAAAAGGACCGATTTTACATGATTAAGTTTATCCTGCTTGTTACGATCGTCGTCTCATTTCTGATCTTCAGTCTCCCGCTGCTTTTCGTAGAGTATCTGATCGGAAAGAAGGACCCGGCCAAACGGGACGCCCAGAGCCTGGCGATCATTCAGTTCATGTTCCGTCTGCTTCTGCGGCTCTGCGGGGTACATATTACCGTGAAAGGCATTGAAAATATTCCCAGGGATCAGGCCGTTCTTTATGTGGGCAATCACCGCAGTTATTTTGATATCCTGGTGGGCTATGTTACGGTGCCGACGCTGATGGGCTTTGTGGCAAAGAAGGAGATGCTTGCCTATCCGTCTCTCCGTAAATGGATGAAGTATGTCCATTGCCTGTTTCTGGACCGTCAGAACCTGAAGGAAGGGCTGAAAACGATCCTGGCGGGCATCGAGCAGGTAAAATCCGGTATTTCTGTCTGGATCTTCCCGGAAGGCACCCGCAATAAAAACGAAGATATTCTGGAGATGCTTCCGTTTAAAGAAGGAAGCCTAAAAATCGCGGAAAAATCCGGCTGTCCGGTGATCCCAGTTGCCATGACCGGCACGGCGGAGATCTTTGAAAAACAGGCCCCGCGGATCCGTTCGTCCCGGGTGACGATCGAGTTCGGCGAACCGTTTTATATTAAAGATCTGCCGAAAGAGGAGAAAAAATTCGCCGGGCTTTATACACAGAACCGGATCCGTGACATGCTGGTCAAAGAACAGGAGATAAGGAAGGGCGCATAAGTGGACTTACAGGAAATACGCGGAAAATTGGATGAGATCGACGCACAGCTGGTGCGTCTTCTGGAGGAACGGCTGCTTCTGAGCAGGGAAGTGGCCGAATATAAAATAGAAGTGGGAAAACCGGTTCTGGACCGGGCGCGGGAAGAGCAGAAGATCGCGACCGTCCGCGGCCTGGCGCATACGGATTTTGCGAAAAATGCGGCGGAAGAGATGATGACCCAGCTGATGACCATCGGCCGCAGGCTGCAGTACGGGATCCTGCAGGAGCAGGGACAGACCGGCGGCACGGGATTTTCCATGATAGAGCGGCTGGATACCGCCGGCCGGCGGGTGGTTTACCAGGGAGTGGAGGGCGCTTACAGCCACGGCGCGGCGCTTCAGTATTTCGGGGACCAGGCGGACACGTACCATGTGAAAACCTGGGATGAGGCCATGACGGCGGTGGAGAAGGGAGAAGCCGATTTTGCGGTGATCCCGATCGAAAATTCGTCGGCGGGGGCGGTCAGCGATAATTATGATCTTCTGACCACCCATGACAATGTGATCGTGGCCGAGACGTTCCTGCCGGTGAGCCATGCGCTTTTGGGCGTCCCCGGAGCGGCGCTGGAGGACATCAGGACGGTGTATTCCCACCCGCAGGCGCTGATGCAGTGTTCCAGGTATTTGAACAGCCATGGGGAGTGGCGGCAGATCAGCGTGGAAAACACGGCTGTCGCCGCAAAAAAGGTAGTGGCGGAGGGAGATAAGACCCAGGCGGCGGTGGCCAGCGAGACGGCCGGCCGTCTGTACGGGCTGTCGGTTCTGGCGCCTGCCATCAATTATAATAAAGAGAATACCACCCGGTTCCTGATCCTGGCGCGGGATAAGGTTTACTGCCGGAACGCGGGCAAGATCAGCCTTTGCTTCGAGCTGCCGCATAAGAGCGGCACGCTTTACAATATGCTGGGCAATTTTATCTACAACGGCGTCAATATGGTGATGATCGAGTCGCGGCCGATCCCCGGCAGGAGCTGGGAGTATCGGTTCTTCGTGGACATCGAGGGGAATCTGAGCCAGCCCAATATTCAGAACGCCCTGCGCTCCATGAAGGAGGAAGCGGCGAATCTGCGGATCCTGGGGAACTATTGAGAAACGCGCTTTCGGGCCGGGGACGCCGGGACAATGACGGAACCGCGAGATCCCGGGATTGCGGGCAGCGGGAGAAATGATGTCTGGAAAGACGCCGGGACCTGTGGACAGCGGCCGGAGAAATACTTTTCAGAGGAAACGCCGGACCCGCAGTCTCCCGCGAAATGATAGATCGGAAATCGGATTTACGGAAGGAATGTGGTTATGAGACCTTTGGTATTATACAGAAATCTGCGGTATCAGACGCTGTTTGACGAAATGGAGCGGCTGCTGGAATTGGTATGCCTCCAGGCGGAGCGCGGCAGCGGGAAAGAGTCCGGAGAGGCGCAGGGACATCCGTTTGCGGATGCGGCGGACGGCGGCGCGGGTTACGGCTCGTTTGAAGCGGCCTCCTGCGCCTGCGCCGGGCAGCTGATCGAACTGGCGGCGGAGTATGGGTTCGAGGGAAACCTGTGGCACTGTTTTCTGGCCCTTTGTCTGGCCCAGCATGAAAATGCGTTCAGCACCGCCTGCGAGATACGCGGAGATGTGGGCGGGACGCTGAGTCATCTGGCGCGGCAGGATTTTGCGGTGTTTAAGGAATTGTTTGACCGGGACGTTGCGCGGCTGGACCGCGGGACGGCCGGCAGCGGCGATCCTGCCATGCCGCAGGCGGGAGGCGGCGGGGCTCCCGAGGCGAACACGGGAGGCAGCGGCGCAGGACCCGCGGAAGAGGCGAACACGGGAGGCAGCGGCGCAGGACCCGCGGAAGAGGCGAACACAGCCGGCAGCGGCGCAGGACCCGCGGAAGTGGCGAACACGGGCGGCGGCGCAGGACCCGCGGAAGAACAGGCGGAAAAGGAGGCGGTTTTGGCGTCCCTCTGGCATGACCTGGCTGATTTTCATCCCGCGGACGATGGGAGCCGGCTCTTCAACAAGCGCATCCGCGACCGCATTCTCCAGCTGTCGGTGGCGCTGGGCCGCGCGAAGGACGTGAACGAGTTCCAGGCGGCCGTCACCCAGTTTTACCGGGAGTTCGGCGTGGGCAAATACGGACTGAACAAGGCGTTTCGGGTGGAGGAAAACGGTCACGAGGCCAGGATGGTCCCCATCGTCAACGTGGAGCATGTGTATCTGGATGATATCGTGGGTTATCAGATCCAGAAAAAGAAGCTGATCGAGAATACGGAGGCGTTTCTGCAGGGGCGGGCCGCCAACAACGTGCTGCTGTTCGGCGACGCGGGCACCGGCAAATCCTCCTGCATCAAGGCGATCCTGAATGAATATTACGGGCGGGGTCTGCGCATTATCGAGGTCTACAAGCACCAGTTCCACGCGCTGTCCTCGATTCTGGAGCAGGTGCAGGACCGCAATTATAAATTTATCGTCTACATGGACGATCTGTCGTTCGAAGAAAGCGAACTGGAGTACAAATATCTGAAAGCGATCATCGAGGGCGGCCTGGGACGCAAGCCGAAGAACGTGCTGATCTACGCCACGTCCAACCGCCGCCACCTGATCCGGGAAAAATTCAGCGACAAGCGGGAGCTGGACGACGACCTGCACGCCAACGACACGGTGCAGGAGAAGCTGTCGCTGGTGGCCCGCTTCGGCGTCACGATCTATTTCGGCTCGCCGGATAAAAAGCAGTTCCAGAATATCGTGAAGGTCCTGGCGGAGCGGCACCATGTGACGATGCCGGAGGACGTGCTTCTGGCGGAGGCCAATAAGTGGGAGCTGCAGCACGGCGGTCTGTCGGGGCGCACGGCGGCGCAGTTTATCGCGTATCTGCTGGGAAGCGGGGAATATACGGCGGAAACAGCCGGCAGGGACCAGCTTCCGGAGTGACGGGACGCGGCGGCCGGAAACAGCCGGATGAAGGAACAAACGCAGCAAATTTTTATAAAAAAGACAAGGGGGAGCGGCTATGGCAAATCATATGTTCGCAGCCATCGACGTAGGTTCGTTCGAACTGGAGATGGGCATTTATGAAATGTCGCCGAAAAACGGTATGCGGCAGATCGATCATCTGCGCCACGTAATAGCCCTTGGACGGGAAACCTACCACACCGGCAAGATCAGCTACCGCCTGGTGGATGAGATGTGCCGCGTGCTGGGCGATTTTTCCAGGGTCATGAAGGGCTATAAGGTGGAGGCGTACCGGGCTTACGCCACCAGCGCCATGCGCGAGGCGATCAACAACAAGATCATCCTGGACCAGATCGAGGTGCAGACCGGCATCCAGGTGCGGATCATCAACAATTCGGAACAGCGGTTCCTGAGCTACAAAGCCATTGCGATGAAAGCGGCCGAATTTGAGAAGATCATCCAGAAGGGCACGGCCATCGCGGACGTGGGCTTCGGCAGCACGCAGCTTTCCCTGTTCGACAAGGAGAGCCTGGTGACGACCCAGAACATCATACCGGGCGTTCTGAAGATCCGCGATATCCTGTCCCAGATTCAGGCGGCCGGGTCAATGGAGCAGTCTATCGTCGAGGAGATCATCGACCATGAGCTGATCAAATTTAAGAAGCTGTATCTGCGGGACCGCGAGATCCAGAACCTGATCGGCATCGGCGATTCCATCATGATCATGATGCGGAAGGTGACCGGGGACAGCAATGTCAATCACATTACCCGCGAGGAATTCAACCAGGTTTACGATCAGCTGATGAATATGCCGATGGCCCAGGTGGAGGATGAATTCGGCATCAATGAAGGTTATGCGGAGATCCTGATCCCCAGCGCGATCATTTACATGCGTATCCTGCAGATGACCGGAGCCGAGATGGTGTGGGCTCCCGGCATCCGCCTCTGCGACGGGATCGCCGCGGAATACGCCCAGGCTACCCGCTGCCTGCGCCTGACTCATAATTTTGACGAGGATATCCTGGCTTCTGCCCGCAATATCGCCAAGCGGTACCGCTGCGGCAACAGCCATATCCTGTGCGTGGAGGCGCTGGCGGTTCAGATGTTCGACGCCATGAAGCGCCACCACGGCCTGGACCAGAGGGACCGGCTGCTGCTGCGCATCGCCGCCGTGCTTTACGGCAGCGGCAAATATATCTCCATGCGCAATTACAGCCAGTGCTCTTACAATATCGTGATGTCCACGGAGATCATCGGCCTGTCTCACGCGGAGCGGGAGCTGGTGGCCAATGTGGTGCTGTACCACGCCAGCCGTTTCGATTACGACAAATCGGACATCCGCACCGCCAAGCTGACGGCCATGCTCCGTCTGGCCGTGGCCCTGGACGCCAGCTACCGTCAGAAGCTGACGGACTGCCGCATGGGAGTGCGGGGCGACGACCTGCTGATCTCCACCAATTATGAGGGGGACCTGAGTCTGGAAGCCCTGTTCGTGCAGAGCGGCATGGCGTTTTTTGAAGAGATTTTCGGCATCCGGCCGGTGCTGAAGCAGAAAAGGAGGGTATAGCGATGGCAGAGATCGACGCGAGATTTGTGAAGCCGGAGAATTTTGTGAACCGGGAGCTGAGCTGGCTGGAGTTCGATTACCGGATTCTGGAGGAAGCCAGGGATAAGACGATCCCTTTGTTTGAGCGTTTGAAATTCTTAAGCATCACCGCCTCCAACCTGGACGAATTTTTCATGGTGCGCGTGGCCTCTCTGAAGGACATGGTCCACGCCGGTTACACCAAGCCGGATATGGCCGGGCTGACGCCGGAAGAGCAGCTGGTAAAGATCGGCGCGAAGACCCACGAGCTGGTGACGCTTCAGTATTCGACCTATACGCGTTCCCTGATGCCGGCGCTGAGGCAGAACGGCCTGCGTATCGTGGGGCATCATGAGGAGCTGACCCAGGCGGAAGCGGAATGGGTCGACGCGTATTTTAAAGCGAACGTGTACCCGGTGCTGACGCCGATGGCGGTGGACTCTTCGCGTCCGTTTCCGCTGATCTACAATAAATCTCTGAATATCGCCGCGCTGATCCGCAAGAAAGACGGAGAGAGCCAGATCGATTTCGCGATGGTGCGGGTGCCGGCGGTGCTGCCCAGGATCGTGGAGATCCCGGTGAGCGAGGAGCGGGTCGTGATCCTGCTGGAGGAGATCATCGAGAGGAATCTGTCCGCCCTGTTCTTAAACTGCGACATCATCGCCGCCCATCCGTTCCGCATCATGCGCAACGCGGATCTGTCTATCGACGAGGAGGAAGCAGAGGACCTGCTGAAGGAGATCGAGAAGCTGCTGAAGCGCCGCCAGTGGGGCGAGGCGATCCGTCTGGAGATCGAGGACAACGCCGACAAGCGGATCCTGAAGCGGCTCCGCAAGGAACTGAATCTGCAGCCGGCGGATATCTACGAGGTCAACGGCCCGCTGGACCTGACGTTTCTGATGAAAATGTACGGGATGGACGGGTTCGATCATCTGAAAACAGAGCCCCACAAACCGCAGCCCAATCCGGCGTTTTTAAATGACGACGACATCTTCACCAATATCCGCAAGGGCGACATCCTGCTTCACCATCCTTACGAATCGTTCGAGCCGGTGGTGAATTTCATAAAGACGGCCGCCAGGGATCCGGAGGTGCTGGCGATCAAGCAGACCCTGTACCGGGTCAGCGGCAACTCTCCGATTGTCGCGGCGCTGGCGGAGGCCGCCGACAACGGCAAGCAGGTGTCGGTTCTGGTAGAACTGAAGGCCCGCTTCGACGAGGAAAACAATATCAACTGGGCGAAGATGCTGGAGAAAGCCGGCTGTCATGTGATTTACGGGCTGCTGGGCTTAAAGACCCATTCCAAGATCACGCTGGTGGTGCGGCGCGAAGAGGACGGCATCCGCCGCTACGTCCATCTGGGCACCGGCAATTACAACGACTCCACGGCCAAGCTTTACACGGACTGCGGACTGCTGACCTGCCATCCCCAGATCGGCGAGGACGCCACCGCGGTCTTCAATATGCTGTCCGGCTATTCGGAGCCGCTGCAGTGGAATCATCTGGTCGTTGCTCCGATCTGGCTGAGAAAACGGTTCACCCGCCTGATCCGCAGGGAAGCGGAACACGCCAGGGCCGGCCGCCCCGCCAGGATCATCGCGAAGGTCAACTCCCTCTGCGACCGGGACATTATCGCGGAGCTCTACGCGGCCTCCTGCGCGGGCGTGAAGATCGACCTGATCGTTCGCGGCATCTGCGGCCTGCGGGTAGGCGTGCCGGGCCTGAGCGAGAATATCACGGTCCGCTCCATCGTCGGCAATTTCCTGGAGCACAGCCGTATCTTCTATTTTGAAAACAACGGGATGCCCGAATACTATATGGGAAGCGCCGACTGGATGCCCAGGAACCTGGACCGCCGCGTGGAGATTTTGTTCCCCATCCTGGATCAGGAGCTGCAGGAGAAAGCCATGCACATCCTGGAAGTGCAGTTGGAGGACAATCTGAAAGCCCACATTCTGCAGCCGGACGGCAGCTATGAGAAGGTGGACCGCCGCGGCAAGAGCCCGGTCGGCGCGCAGGATACTTTCTGCGGGGAGGCGAAAGCGGTGGTCAAGGCCCATCAGGCGCTGCAGGATCCGGTCAACACCCGCGTATTTGTGCCGATTGAGAGCAGCGGGGAGCGGGAGTAAGGCCGGAGGAACGCCGCGCCGCCCGTGAGGACCGCTTTACGGTTCTATTTGCAGAATAGCCAGTCTGCCGCCGCTCCCTGCGGGGAGAGTGCGGGTTGAAATATTATGAACGATCATCCTGTGATACCGGATGGCCGCCGCTCCCTGCGGGGAGAGTGCGGGCTGAAATCGGGGCGCAGGATGCCCGGCAGGCCGGTTTATATTTGAGATATGTCAGCGGACAGGGAATTTCTATGAAACGAATCATAGAGATTCCCTGTTCGGGTCTGGGAGCGGAAAAACAGGACGCCGCAGTGCGCTCGCAGCGATTCTCACATTCCAGACGGCCCGCGGAGAAAGGCTGATCGCGGAGGCAGCCGGCGAATGCCAGTTTCCCCCACAAATTGAAAATACTTTCGCCGCAAAGTAAAGAAAAAAGTAAGGAAAAATCCTGTCCATTGTGGTATACTGTTAGTAATGCGGGCAATAAAATGGAGGAAAGAACGGTTAAACGGACAAAGGAGGAAAACCAATGGCTCAGATCAATATACTGGTGGTGGACGACGAGAAAGAGATCGCGGATCTGGTGGAGATCTATCTGGTCAGCGACGGTTATAAGGTGTTTAAAGCGAACAACGCGAAAGAGGGGCTGGAGATCCTGGCGAAAGAGGAGGTTCATCTGGTGCTCCTCGATATCATGATGCCCGGCATGGACGGTCTGGAGATGTGCCGGAAGATCCGGGAGAACAACAATATCCCGATCATCATGCTCAGCGCCCGTTCCACCGATCTGGACAAGATCCTGGGTCTGGGCACAGGCGCCGACGATTACGTGGTGAAACCCTTCAATCCGCTGGAGCTGACGGCGCGGGTCAAATCCCAGCTCCGGCGCTATACCCAGCTGAACCCCAACAGCACATCCAGAGAGACGGAGAAAAACGAGATTGCGATCAGGGGGCTGGTTATCAACAAGGACAATCACAAGGTGACGGTTTATGACGAGGAGATCAAGCTGACGCCCATTGAATTCGATATCCTGTATTTATTGGCGTCCAACCCTGGCAAGGTGTTCAGCACCGACGAGATCTTCGAACGGGTGTGGAACGAAAAGGTTTACGAGGCCAACAACACCGTCATGGTACATATCCGCCGTCTGCGCGGCAAGATGAAAGAGGATACGAGAGAAAACAAGATCATTACCACGGTGTGGGGGGTAGGATACAAAATTGAAAAATGATATGAGTCTCCGCTACCACACGCGGGTGATCACCAATATTATTTACAGCGCGATCCTGGCCTGTCTGGTGGAGGTGTTTCTGGTCACGAATCTCTCCATGGCGGGCCGGTACGCCGTCGAAAACGGCAGGGAAGGAAGTCTGGCGGCCATGTTTTATCAGCCGGAATCCCTGGTTGTGATCCTGTACGTGCTGGCCGGGATCGCGGTCTTTACCATTACGTTTCTTTTGCTGCAGCGGGAATCCATGGCCTATATCACGAAAATCTCCGCCGCCATGCAGAATATCGCGGCCGGCGATCTGAACACCAAGGTGGAAGTGACGGGCGACGACGAATTCTCCGGCATGGCCGCCAACATTAACCTGATGGTGGAGGAGATCCGGGAACTGATGGACAAGGAGCGGGAGTCCGAGCGGACGAAAAACGAGCTGATCACCAATGTGGCCCACGACCTGCGCACGCCTCTGACTTCGATCATCGGTTATCTGGAGCTGTTGTCCGGCCCGGTGAAACTGGATGCGGAGATGCAGGAGAAATACATAAACATTACCTATACCAAGGCCAAGCGCCTGCAGAAGCTGATCGAGGATCTGTTTGGCTTCACGAAACTGAATTACGGCAAGATTTCCATGCGCGTCAGCAAGGTCGATATCATCAAACTCTTAAGCCAGCTTCTGGAGGAATTTTACCCTAATTTCATGGAGAAGGAACTGTCCTACGAGCTGCAGAGCAACGTGCCGTCCCTGATCATTACCGCCGACGGCAATCTGCTGGCCCGGCTTTTCGATAATCTGATCAACAACGCGATCAAGTACGGGGCCGAGGGCAAGCGGATCCTGGTGAAGATCAAGGCCGACGCGGAGTATGTGACCGTATCGGTGACAAACTACGGGTACGTGATCCCGAAAGAGGAACTGCCGCTTTTGTTTAACCGCTTCTACCGTGTGGAGCAGTCCCGTTCGACGGATACCGGAGGCACCGGGCTGGGGCTGGCCATCGCCAAAAACATCGTGGACATGCACGGCGGGACCATCAGCGTGTCCAGCGATCTGGACGGTACGGTCTTCACGGTGAAGCTGCAGGTGAATTTTGATATCAACAGGGAACAATTCGGAAATCCCGGGGGAATATCATGAAAAGGAACCGTATATTCAGACAATTACTTCTGGGGCTGCTTCTGTGTCTGCCGGCCCTGCCGGTCATACTGCCGTCCTGCGCGCTGGCTGCGGAGGGCGGCCTTGTCATGAGCGTGACCTATGGCTATGACAATCATGTCAAGGGCGGACGTTATGTACCGGTGGATGTGGAGCTGGTCAATGAATCGCCGTCCGGCTTTTCCGGCGCGCTGCAGTTTTTGACGATGGAGTCGGACTATGACATTTACCGGTATGAGTATCCCGCGGCGGCTGCGGCGGGGGAGACGGCCGATTTTCATATGTATATTCCCCTGGGCAACCGGTCGGACCAGATGTTTGTGACGCTGACGGACGAAGAGGGGCAGAAAATCCTGCATAAGCGGATCAATTTGAATTTTAATCTGGATATGCCGGAACTGTTTATCGGCGTCCTCAGCGACACGCCGGAAAAACTGTCCGGCTGGGACGGGATCGGCGTCGATTACAGTATGCTGAAAACGGTGCTGATCCCCTTTGAGACGGAGTCGTTCCCGACGGATACCAGAGGGCTGGATATGATCGACGTGCTGCTGATCAGCAATTACCGTATCCGCGATCTGTCGCAGGAGCAGAGCCAGGTCCTGGTGGAATGGGTCCGGAGCGGCGGCGTTATGATCCTGGGAACCGGGATGCGGGCGGACGACACGCTGGGCCGGTTCGCTCCGGAGCTTCTGGAGGAATCCTACGACCCGCCGGTGGTCCGGGAGGTCAATATGGGCGACGCCTACGCGGTGAACGGGCCGTCAGACGCCACGTTTCTGATCCCCTGCCTGGAGTTCTCGCTTTCCGGCGGCGACGTGCTGTTTTATGACGAGCAGCAGACCCTGGCGGCGACGGCGGCTTACGGGCGGGGACGCATCGCGGTGGCGGCCTATGATTTTACGGATATCGACGAGTTCTGCCGTCAGACGCCCGCCTATCTGGATGATCTTTTAAGCGGCGTGCTGGGGGAGTCCCGGCTGCTTGAATTGTCCCAGGAGGTATACAGCGGCAATTCCGGCCCGTATTGGAGCGTGCGGGATATGATCAATACGGGAAATGTCCGCCAGCTGCCGAATCTGAGCCTTTATGCGCTGGAACTTACGATCTATATTTTCCTGGCCGGTCTGGCGCTGTATATTTTCCTGAAGCAGAGGGACCTGACGGATTATTACCGGCGGTGCGTGGGGATCCTGGCGCTTCTTTTTACGGCGATCATTTATGTCATGGGCAGCAGGACGCGGTTCACGGACACGATCTACACCTATGCGCGGTTTTTGGAGACCACCTATGATTCGGTTTTTGAAACTTCCTATATGAACATAAGAGCGCCCTACAACCGGCCCTACCGGGTGAATCTGCCGGCAGCTTATTCGATTAAGCCCATCACGCGCAGCTATTACAACGATGAAAATGTTCCGCGTTTTACGGGAAGCGAGGATTACCGGGTGGAGCTTCGGATGGGGGAGGAGGAGACCGAGCTCTTTTTCCAGGATGTTCCCGCGTTTGAACCCCGCTATTTTCAGCTGTATAAGGTGACGGGCAATGAGGCGGCGATCGGATTTGACGGAGAGGTCGAAGTGAGGGAAGGAAAGCTGAGCGGGAACGTGACAAATCAGTTCCCGGCGGTCATCGAGGACTGCGCGCTTCTTTTTAACCATAAGCTGATCGTGCTGGGAGACATGGAGCCGGGAGAGACGGTCGTCATCGACGATCTGGAGGTACTGGAATATCCGCGGTCCAATTCGTATCAGGTGGCCGCCTACCTTTCCGGCGAGAGCGCGTTCGAGGAGGCGGACATCAGCAGCGAGGAGTATGTTCACGCGTCGGAGAAGACCAATCTGCTCCAGTTTTATCTGGACAATCATATGACCTACTATACGACGCCGGGAGCCAGGGTCATCGGGGTCATGCGGGAGGATACGGACGGCAGCCCGGTAAAACACCGGGGGGCCAGGGGGATCACGGTGGTATCTTCCTCCATCCTGACCTATTCGGCGGACGACGAGATCGTGTACCGTTCCGGACTGGTGAAGACGCCGAGGGTGCTGGGGGGCAATTATGACGCCGCCTCAAATTCTACGTTCGGCATCGATCCGGTGACGCTGGAGTATTTCCTGGGCAGCGAGATGGAGATCGAAGAGGTGCAGTTCGATTATGTGTCGGAAGCGTTTACGGGGCGGAGGGACCTGGTTTCGTTCAGCGGCAATATTTATTTTTATAATTATGTGCTGGGGAGATACGACGTAATGGACCGCGAAAAGACCGTATACAGCGGCGCGGAGCTGCGCCCCTATCTGTCCGCTTCCAACGCCATGACGATTCGTTACGTGTATGAGAACGCGTCGCAGTACAGTTTTAACGTATTGCTTCCGATGCTGAGCGTCGTAGGGAGGGAACACTGATGCTGAGGATAGAGAATCTGAAAAAGGTGTTCGGGAAGACCGTGGCCCTGGACGGGCTGAACATGCTGGTGCAGGACGGGGCCCTTTACGGTTTCGTGGGGCCCAACGGCGCGGGCAAGACCACGACGATCCGGACGATCATCGGCCTGCTGACGCCGGACGAGGGCAGCGTGGCGGTGGACGGCGTTTACGTGGAGCAGTCCCCCCGGAAGGTGATGTCGAAGATCGGATATGTGCCGGATTCGTTCGGCGTTTACGACAATCTGAAGGTATCGGAGTATATGGAATTTTTCGCGGCCTGCTACGGAATCACGGGCCTGAAAGCCAGAAAACGGAGCGAGACCCTTCTGGAGCAGGTGGGGTTATACGACAAAGCGGATTTTTATGTGGAGGGCCTGTCCCGCGGCATGAAGCAGAGGCTGTGCCTGGCCAGGGCACTGATCCACAATCCCCTGTTTCTGATCATGGACGAACCGACTGCGGGGCTGGATCCGCGGACCCGCTATGAATTCAAGGAGATCCTGAAGGAGCTCTGCGCCCAGGGAAAGACCATCCTCATCAGTTCCCATATCCTGCCGGAGCTGGCGGAAATATGTACCGACATCGGCGTGGTGGATCAGGGACGGATGGTGTTTGAGGGGAGCATGGAGGAGATCTTATCCCAGATCAACGTGTCCTGCCCGATCCTGATCTCCATCGCGGGGGACCAGTCGCCGGCCCTGCGGATTCTGCGGGAGCATCCCCAGGTGGAGACGGTCTCGATCCGCGGGGATGATATCCTGGTGGGCTTTGGAGGCGATAAAAAGGACGAAGCGGCGCTTCTGCAGAGTCTGGTGGAGGCCGGCGTGCAGATTTACGGGTTTGTCCGTGAGAGGAGAAATCTGGAGACGGTGTTCATGCAGATCACGGACCACAGCGGCGGGGAGGTGGTGTTGTCCTATGAAGGTTAATCCGATCTATCACCAGGAAAGTAAAGCCAGCGCCAGGTCTTTTAAATTGCCGATGATTGTGCTATTATTTAATTGTGTGCTGGCCGTGGTGGCGCTTCTGGATATGTATTCCATGATCACCCAGGTGCGGCTGACGGCGGAGATCCAGTATTCCAGCTTCCTGGGGTTGTACGTGTTCGTGGCGGCGGTGGAGTTCGTGCTGCTTTTGTTCATCATCCCCGGGCTGACCGGCGGGAGCATCAGCGGCGAGCGGGAGCGGCAGACCCTGGATCTGATGCTGACCACCCGGCTGACGGCCGCCGATATCGTGTTCGGGAAGCTGGCGGCGGGACTTTCCACCGTATTTCTGCTGATCGTATCCAGCTTTCCGATCCTGAGCCTGGTCTTTATCTACGGCGGCGTGACGATGCCCGACGTGGGGCTCCTGCTCCTGTGCTATGTGGTAACGGCGGTTCTGGTGGGAAGCGTGGGCATTTTCTGTTCGGCGGCCCTGAAACGGTCTACGGTGGCGACGGCCGCGGCTTACGCGGTGGTACTGGTCCTGGTGGCAGGTACCATTATGGTCAGCTACCTGGCGGAGGGGTTTGAGGAGATCACGACGCTGGCCGGCAGCAGCGGGCCGGTCTGGCCCCTGTATCTGCTTTTGTGCAATCCGGCCGTTATGTTTCAGTCGGTTTTGACCGGGCAGGTGGGAAACGAAGAGGGCATGGCGCTTCTGACCCCGCTGGTCGGACGGATCCGGGAGCTGGATCTTTTGGATGGCCGCTGGTGGGAATGCAGTATGCTGGTGCAGATTGCGATGTCAGGCGCATTTTTGTGGGCGGCCGTGCGGCAGGTGACGCCCCGGTCCCGCAGGAAGAAAGGGACGGCGGGGCTTTAAGGCGGCCGCAGGACAGCCTTTGGGAAAAACGGATCTTTTAAAACGTCCGGACTTTCGTACGCGGTTCGGCTCCTGGGGCGTCCTGCTGCGGGAAACGGCCGGGATGTTTTAAATAGGAATATGATGAGAGAAGCGGCATCGGACGTTTCTCTGTCAGAATATATAATGAAAAAGGAGGAGACAGATATGGGCATTATCAAAGCGTTGACATCGGCAGTGGGAGGCGCGCTGGCCGATCAGTGGCTGGAGGTCTTTGAGCCGGGCAATATGGGGGATCAGACAGTCTTTACCCGCGGGGCGAAGGTGCGCCGGGGTTCCAATACCAAGGGCACGGAGAACACGGTGTCCAACGGTTCGGTGATCCACGTATATCCGAACCAGTTCATGATGCTGGTGGACGGGGGCAAGGTCGTGGATTATACGGCGGAAGAGGGCTATTACACGGTCAACAATTCCTCGCTGCCGTCTCTGTTCAACGGCCAGTTCGGCGATACGCTGAAGGAGTCCTTCAACCGCATCCGCTACGGCGGCGTCACCCCGACCTCCCAGAAAGTATATTATATCAACCTGCAGGAGATCAAGGGCATCAAGTTCGGCACCCGCAACCCGATCAATTATTTCGACCAGTTTTATAATGCCGAGTTGTTTTTGCGGGCCCACGGCACCTATTCGATCAAGATCACGGATCCGCTCCTGTTTTACGCCGAGGTGATCCCGAAGAACCAGGACCAGGTGGAGATCAATTCCGTCAACGCCCAGTACCTGGATGAATTTCTGGAGGCCCTGCAGTCCTCGATCAACCAGATGTCCGCGGATGGGATCCGGATCTCGTTCGTGTCCTCGAAAGGCCGCGAGCTGGGCAAGTACATGTCGGAGACGCTGGATGAGGAATGGAAGCGGATGCGCGGCATGGAGATCCAGTCGGTGGGCCTGGCCAGCATTTCCTATGACGAGGAATCCCAGAAGCTGATCAATATGCGCAATCAGGGCGCGATGCTCAGCGACCCGACGGTGCGCGAGGGCTATGTCCAGGGAGCTATGGCCCGCGGCATGGAGGCGGCCGGTTCCAACGCCAACGGAGCCATGGCCGGTTTCATGGGCATGGGGATGGGCATGAACGTGGGCGGCGGCTTCATGAACGCCGCTTCCAGCGCCAATATGCAGCAGATGCAGATGCAGCAGGGAGCGCAGGCCATGCGGCAGGGCGGCCAGCCGGCGATGCAGGCCCCCAGCCAGGCCGGGAGCTGGACCTGCTCCTGCGGCGCGGTGAATACGGGCAAATTCTGCAGCCAGTGCGGGAAACCTGCGCCTGCGGCGGACGGCAGCTGGGTCTGCTCCTGCGGTACGGTGAACAAAGGCAAGTTCTGCAGCGAGTGCGGCAAGCCTGCGCCTGCGGCGGACGGCAGCTGGACGTGTTCCTGCGGCGCGGTGAACAAAGGCAGGTTCTGCAGCGAATGCGGCAAGCCCAGACAGTAAACCGGAGAGTATGCCATGGCAACGATAACCTATAAATGCCCAAACTGCGGAGGCGGGCTTCGGTTCGACCCCGCTTCCCAGAAATATGCGTGCGAGTACTGTCTTTCCGCGTTCACGCAGGAAGAGCTGGCGCAGCTGGTTCCGGATGAGACTGAGGAACAGGCGGCGGATGCGGGATACGCAGGCGGCGGAGAAAACGCGGCGGCAGGCGGGCAGGCGGTGGTCTATACCTGCCCCAGCTGCGGCGCGGAGATCGTGACGGAGGAGACGACGGCGGCCACGTTCTGCTTTTACTGCCACAATCCGGTGGTTCTGCAGGGCCGTCTGGACGGAGCGTATCAGCCGGATTATGTGCTGCCGTTTGCGGTCGACCGCGAGAAAGCCAAAGGGATTTTCCTGCAGTGGCTGAAACAGAAAAAATTCGTGCCGAAATCGTTCTATTCGCCGGACCAGATCGAAAAAATGACGGGCGTGTATTTCCCTTACTGGATGTATAGCTGCGAGGTGGACGGCCGTCTGGAAGGCGAAGGGACCAGGGAGCGCACCTGGGTCTCCGGCAAAACCCGATATACCGAGCACGAGAAGTACAACATTCTGCGGACCGGCCATATGGAGGTCGAGCATGTGACCAGGAACGCTTTGAAAAAGGCGGATAAGAAGCTGGTAGAAAGCGTAATGCCTTACGAGATGAAAGAACTGAAGCCGTTTTCCATGGCCTATCTGTCGGGATTTGTGGCGGAGAAGCGGGATATGGAGCAGGGGGAGTTTGTCAGGGAGGTAGAAAATGAAGTCCGGGAATACGCCCTGAACGATCTGAATTCGGGTCTGACGGGCTACAGCAGCGTGCAGATGCACGAGCGGCAGGCGGATCTGAAGGACAGCCGCTGGGAATACGCGCTTCTGCCGGTCTGGACGCTGACTTACCGGGACGGCGCCGGCAAGATCTATTATTTTGCCTGCAACGGCCAGAATGGGAAGGTCTGCGGCGTACTGCCGGTCGACAAGACGAAGCTGGCGGTCTTTTTTGCGAAGATTTTTACGCCGTTGTTTATCCTTTTGATGATTGCGGGGTATTTCATATGAGAGGCGCAAAGAAGCCGGCGTACGGCCGGAAAAGAAGAGCGCTGGCCGCGGGCGTCCTGGCGGCGCTGGCGCTGACGGTATTGGGAGGTTTTGGCGGCGTTCCGGAGGTTTTGGCGTCCTCCGGACATATTTACGATGAGGCCGGACTGTTTACCGGGGACGAGGCGGAAAAGCTGGAAAAAAGCGCGCAGGAAGTGTCGGATGAGACAGGGATCGATGTGGTTGTCGTGACCACGGACGACGCGCAGGGAAAGGATTCCCAGGAATACGCCGATGATTTCTATGACGCGGGCGGTTTCGGGAAAGGCCGGGATTACTCCGGGATCTTATATCTGATCGACATGGATAACCGGGAACTGACGCTTTCCACCAGCGGCGGCGCGATCCGGATCTTTACCGACAGCCGGATCGATACCATATTGGATCATGTTTACGCGGAGGTGGCCGACGGAGATTACGCGGCCAGCGCGGAAGTGTTTTTGGAGGATGTCGGCTATTATGTGCAGGCCGGCATCGTCAGCGGGCAGTACAATTACGATACGGAGACGGGCGAGATCAGCGTTCACCGCAGCATTTCCGTTTCGGAATTTCTGCTGGCGGCCGGCGTTTCGCTGATCGTGGCCGGAATCGCCGCCCGGAGCGTGGTGCGCCAGTACAATATGGAAGAGAACGCTCAGCAGATCGCCAACCACAACATGGCATATCGGGCGGACAGCAAATTTACGTACGATGTCTGCAATGATTCGCTGATTGACAAATTTGTGACCACGGCCGTGATCGCGGCGGCAGCGTCCCGCACCGCCTCCCGCAGCTCCCATAGCTCGTCCCACAGTTCCGGCCGCAGTTCGACCCATCATTCCAGCAGCGGCAGATCCCATGGCGGCGGCAGCAGGAGATTCTGAGCCGCGGGAACGAAGCCTGCCGCAGGAATCAGCGGAAAGCGGAGGAGCGGAAAGTGGAAAAGCGGAAAGTCTGGCATAATGCAGGGGAGTGAAGCGAAGATTCTTCGGCGGATTGGAACAATGCGGAAGGGGCGGAGCAGGAATGCGCCGGGAGAATCGGCAGAGAGCGGATGAGAGAAACGCTCCCGGCCGGGAGATTTAAAAAACAAAGAAGACAAAGCAGGGGGCTGCTGCAGGATCAGGATTCGTAAGGCCTGTATCTTGCGGCAGCCCCCTGCGGCTGTTCTTCTTATTTGCCCGGCGCGTTTCGCGGACGCGGCCGGAACCGTGAAACGGCGGGAATCTGCGGTATCCTTATGCGGACGGTGCGTCAAATCCGACGGAATCGTCCCCGCTTGCCTGCGGCCCGGTGAAAGGATCGGCGTCCGCAGCCAGTCCGGGATCTGTCAGCGTAGTGTCAGAGGAAGGAGCCGTTTCTGCAGCCGGTCCGGATTCTGTCGGTGCAGTTCCGGCGGAAGGATCCGTCTCCGGCACTTCCGGTTCTGCCGGTTCCGGAAGGATGATGCTCATATCATTCGCATAGAACTCGCGCGGTTTGACGGTCATCGTAAAGGTGTGGTCCTTCATCGTCCATTCAGCGTGCAGACCGTTATACGTACACACCAATTTTGTCAGAAGCGTATAATAGAGATTGGGAATCTCCGTGGTGTCGTCATAATACAGAGTCCAGGTATAGGTGCCGTCCCCGTTGTTCACGGAAATATCCTCGGTCAGGCCGTATTTAACCAGCTGCTCGCCCCAGAATGCCCTCTGCTGATCCGTGATGTTGTAAGCGCTGCGGGGATATCCCACGGCGTTAAACCATGCTCCGTCGGAATTGAGATAACCGGTCTCATAAATTTCGTCCGCGTGCATCGCGCCGGAAGCGTCCAGATAATACCAGGCGTCGCTGCGGGGCGAATACTTCCAGCCTGTCGCCATATAACCATCCGCGTTAAAGTAATACCATGTTCCATCTATTTCTTTCCATTCCTCGGCGGGCCATGTCCCGTCAGTCTCCCGATACCACCATTTGGAGGTATCATCCGGACCGCCGTAAACCCAATCTCCCGCCAGAACGGTACCGGCTGACATGATGGTCAGGCAAAGCGTGAGCGCCGACGCCAATATCTTCCTGCTGCAAATTCTCATACGATAATCCTCCTGTATATACTTCAACCATAATACCACCATTTTAGTCTATTTGAGGGGAAAAGTCAATCTCCTAAATATTTCTATTATGGTATGTCTGAAGCCGGGGCAGAAAAATATGACGCGGGCGAAGGATACCGGCCGCGCCATAGTCATGCAGGGTATGGCAGCATTAGGAAAAGGTTATAGTTCGTTGGCGATCCTGGCAAGCGCCTTGATGATCGTGAGGTATTTTTTGAATTGGGTATCGCCGGCTTTTTTGGCTTCAAGTATGAAACTGAAAATCATGGGATCCGTCTCAGGGAGATTGTCCTGCAATAGATAATTCGGCTGAAGGTCCATTTTATTACAAATCACTACAAACGTATCCAGCGACATTTTTTTCATGCCGCGCTCAATATTGCCGTAGAAAGATGGGGAGATATCGCAGAGTTCCGCCGCTTTTTCCTGAGAAATACCATAGTCCAGCCGCCGCTGCTTGATCTTCTGTCCAATCTCATAATAATCCAAGTATTCCATAATTGATTAAGTTCCTCCCTATCGCAAAATATTTACAGTAAATGAATATTATAGATATTACGGCAGAGGCAGATTCAGAGAAAATATGCAATCCTGCGAATGGCGGGGACAGGATGGAGATTTCGGATCGGCCGGAATAGAAAACGTAATGAGATAAGGAGAGCAGCATAATGCTGGAGACAGGGACATTGTTAAACGGCATGTACCGGCTGGTCGAGGAGATCGGTTCGGGCGGCGGCGGTATCGTCTATAAAGCGTACCACGAGAACTTGCGGAAATACGTGGTGGTCAAGCAGATCAAAGACGTGGCGAAAGGGGTGCTCAGCAGCCGGGGGGAGGCGGATATACTGAAAAACCTCCGGAACACATATCTTCCGCAGGTATACGATTTTCTGGAGATCGACGGCGAGATCTATACGGTCATCGATTACGTGGAAGGGGAATCGTTCGACAAGGCGCTGCAGCGGAATGGACGCTTCCGGCAGAAAGACGTGCTGAAGTGGGCCAATCAGCTGGCCGAGGCGCTGGCCTACCTGCACCGGCAGAAACCGGCCGTGATACACAGCGACATCAAGCCGGCGAATATCATGCTGACGCCGGGCGGGGACATATGCCTGATCGATTTTAATGTGTCCCTGGCGTTCGATCAGTCCAAACGGCTTTCCGCGGGCATCAGCAGAGGGTACTCTCCGCCGGAGCAATATAATAGGACGGACCGGTACTATGCCATGGCCGGCATAGAAAAGAAAGCGCAGCCTCGGGACGGGGACGATGGGGCAGGAGTGTCGGATGGGACGGAAGTATCCGGCGAGACCGGGCTGCCGGACAGGACAGAGGGATCGGATGGGACCACGTCATCGGGCCCAATGGGAGTGTCTGATAGGACGGAACTGCCGGGGAGAACAGAAATATCGGGCGAGACCGGGCTGCCGGACAGGACAGAAGCATCGGATGAAACCGATTTATCGGACAGGACAAAGCTTTCAGACGAAACGGAAGTGCCGAAAGCGACGGAATCGTCAGGCAAAGCGAAACGATCGGACGAGACGGAACTGCCGGACGAAACGGAGCTGCCGGATAAAACAGAACCGTCAGGCGGGAAAGAGCCGCCAATAGCATCGGAACAGCCCGGAAAGACAGAAAAACCGGGCAAAAAAGACCCGCCGAAAGAACCTCCCGCCCGGAAGACGCGTTCCGGCCGTCCGGAAAAGCATACGGTGGAAGACTTGATCGGCCGCGGCGTGGATGAGCGTTCGGACATATACAGCCTGGGCGCGACGCTCTACTGTCTGCTGACGGGAAACGTACCGCCGCGGGATTTCAGCCGGATCGTTCCCTTATCCCAGTGCGGTGTTTCCGTCAGCGACGGCCTGACGAAGATCATCGAGAAAATGATGCAGCTGGACCCGGACGATCGGTTTCAGAACGGGCTGGAATTAAGGGACGCGCTGAAGAACATAAAGAACTTTGACAAAAAGCAGCGCTCTTACCGCCTGTTTTGTATCGCCGGCAGCTGCGCGCTGCTCGTATCCTACGCGGCGGGAGGCGGGCTGGTATACGCGGGGACGCGTCTGCGGTTCCGGGAGCAGGCAAACGCATACAGCCAGGAGCTGGAACAGGCTTCCGGCTACATGGGCGAGGGACAGTTTGCGGAAGCGCAGGCCTGCATCGACAATGCGCTGCAGAGTATCCCGACCCGGATCGACGCCTACGAGAGGCAGGCATTGCTTCTCTACGATATGGGCGAGTATCAGAAGTGCGTGGAATATGGGCGCGACGCCGTGAACAGCCCGCAGTATTTTATCCAAAATGACGCCGACCGCCGGATCTTAGGCAGCATCCTCTATGTCACCGGGAACGCCTATTATGAGCTGGGAGGTTACGCCAATGCGGTAAACTGCTTTGAACTGGCGATCTCGTATGATCCGGACAACAGCGCCTTTTACCGGGATATGGGGATCGCGCTGGCGCGGTCCGGAAATACGGAGCGGGCGGCGGAGGTCCTGGATCAGGCGAAAACACTGGGCCTGGGGGAGGAGTCGGTCTATATGCTCCAGGGGGAGATCGCGCTGGCGGAAGACCGCGGGGAGAAAGCGGCCGCATTTTTCCAGAATGCGCTGAGGACATTATCGGAGAGGAACCTGCAGATACGCTGTGTGATCTTCTGTTCGGACGCGTATGAAAGTCTGGGCGGCGATTACAGGCAGCAGGAGATTGATTTCCTGGAAAAATGGCAGAGCGCGTTCGGGGTCCGGGGCAGCAGCCAGGTGACGGAACGGCTGGCGGAGGTTTACGCCCGCGGAGACGATTATGACAAAGCGCTGGAACTGTTCCTTTCTCTGGAAAGCCAGGGCTACCGTTCGTACCAGTTATATGAAAATATCGCGATCCTCTATCAGGAGCTGGGGCGGACGGAGGAAGCGGAAACTGTGCTGCAGGGGATGCTGGAGCAGTACCCGGACCGCTACACAACCTTTAAGCGGCTGGCATTTCTGGAGGCGGACCGGCAGCAGAAGCTGGAGAACGGGGAGCGGGACTATGCGAAGATGCGCGAGTACTATGAAAAAGCGCTGGCGCTCTACGAGAAGCGGCAGGAGCAGGACGGCGAGATGCTGCAGCTGAAAAACATGATGGACGAGCTGACAGAGGGCGGCTGGTTCGAATAAACACGCAGGAGGAAAAACAGATGAAAACATCCATGGGAAAAGGACGATCTTTGAAACGAAAAATGAGAACATACACGGCGCTGCTGCTGCTGACCGCGCTGGCCATGTTCAGTTCCGGCTGCAGCTCCAACGCGGAGAAGCTGGCGGAGCAGTTGTCGCTGGGGAACGGTTATTTTTTGGAAATGGACTATGAAAGCGCCATCGTAGCCTACAATCAGGCCATCGCGCTGGACCCGAAATGCGTCGAAGCGTACATCGGCCTGGCGAATGTATACGCGGCCATGGGCGATTATGAGAACGCGCTGGCGGTGCTGGCACGCGGCCTGGGCGAAGTGGACGCGGAGGAGCTGCGGGCGAAAAGCGCTGAGATCCAGAAGATGATCGACGAGTCCGCCGCAGCAGAAACCACGGAGGCGGAGACAACCGCTGCGGAGACCACCGAAGAGGAAACGACGGAGGCAGAGACGACGGAGGCGGAAACGACCGAAGCAGAGACGACTGCTGCTAGGACCGCGGAGGAAGAGTTAGAGGAACTGCTGGCTTTGGGGAATCAATATCTGGAGGCGGCGGATTACGAACAGGCGATCGAGGCATTTCAGAGCGCCATGGAACTTGACCCGGCCTGTGTGCCTGCCTATTTGGGACTGGCGGACGTTTACATGGCGATGGGAGACTTAGAGAGCGCGCTGTCTATATTGGAGCAGGGATACGAGGTGACCGGCGATGACCAGATCGCGGCGAGGTTGGAGGAACTTCGGCCGGAGGAGACGACGGAAGAGGAAACGACGGAAGCAGAGACGACGGCGGAGGAAACAACCGAGGCGGAGACGGAGCCTGAGATGACGGTGGCGGAGACAACGGAAGCAGAGACTACCCCGGAAGAGACGTCGGAGGCCGAAACAGAACCCGAGACGTCGGAGGCCGAAACAGCGCCTGAGACGACAGCAGCAGAGACAACTGCTGCAGCGGTAAACAATAATCAGGGTTTTGTTTTCTGGGCTGACGCAGGATTGGAAGATCATGTGATGGACTGGAAAGATGCGAATCTGGAAGCGGCAATGCGTGAAATCAGGGGCATCAGCGATAGGGATATTATGTTGAGCGATGTGTGGGAGACGACGGAACTAAATTTAGCTCAGAAGCAGATCAGTGACATAAGTGCGCTGTCTGTCCTGACGAATCTGACGTATTTGGAGTTGGATTATAACCAGATTAGTGACATAAGTGCGCTGTCTGACCTGACGAATCTGGTGTATTTGGAGTTGACTTATAACTGGATCAATGACATAAGTGCACTGTCCGTCCTGACAAATATGACACAGTTGTATCTGAGGGGTAACCAGATCAGTGATATAAGTGCGCTGTCTGGCCTGACGAATCTGATGTATTTGGAGTTGGCTTATAACCAGATCAGTGACATAAGTGCACTCTCTGGCCTGACGAATCTGACGTATTTGGGTTTGGAGAGTAATCAGATCAGTGACATAAGTGCGCTGTCTGTCCTGACGAATCTGACGGAGTTGGATTTGGATTTTAACCAGATCAGTGACACAAGTGCGCTGTCGGGTCTGATGAATCTGACGGATTTGAGTCTGCTGTGTAACCAGATCAGTGACATAAGTGCGCTGTCGGGCCTGACAAATCTGACGGAGTTGGATTTGTCGGATAACCCGATCAGTGACATAAGTGCGCTGTCGGGCCTGACAAATCTGACGGAGTTGGATTTGTCGGATAACCCGATCAGTGACATAAGTGCGCTGTCCGGTCTGACGAATCTGACGGAGTTGAATCTGATTGATAACCCGATCAGTGACATAAGTGCGCTATCCAGCCTGACGAATCTGACAGGTTTGTGGCTGTGGTATAACCCGATCAGTGACATAAGTGCGCTGTCCAGCCTGACGAATCTGACGTATTTGAGTCTGACGGGTAACCAGATCAGTGATATAAGTGCGCTGTCCGGCCTGATGAATCTGACGGTTTTGTATCTGAATGAGAACCAGATCAGTGATATAAGTGCGCTGTCCGGCCTGACGAATCTGACGGATTTGGATCTGAGAGATAACCAGATCAGTGACATAAGTGCGCTGTCGGGTCTGACGAATCTGACGGTTTTGGAGCTGGGTGATAACCCGATCAGTGATTATTCTCCGATAGAGTTTGTCGATCCAGGTCTGTTTTATTAAGAGCCCAGATTTGATAAAGTGTGGGGATACATTAGTGGCGGGGAGAAATTACAGCCGATTACAAAACCATTATCGATTAGTGCTTTTTTATAAAACGCATAGACAAAAATTCTTGTATGAAAGCAGGCGCATTAGCCGCTATGGAGAAACTGCACTCGATTGTAAGAGCATCAGCGGCCGATAGTTTCCCACAAAATAAGCAAAAGAAAATTCATACGCATATCATCCGAATAACGAGGAGGGGCAAAGACATGACATTAGGAACGACACTGCTGCTGTCAGGCGGCGCGGTATTGGCTGCGTCATTGGTGGGGACGATCGTCTGCATTATCATCGGACATGGTAAGAAGAAGCGGCTGAAAGCATACCTGAAAGAGTGGTACTAAGACCGGCGAGCGGCGCTTTCCGGCAGCGCGGCAGATAACCGCACGGGAAGCGCCACCGCATTTTCCGCCATATGAAATCCTGGTTCAGCGTCTGTTTTTCATAAAGGCGGCGGACCGTGAGGAACTTCGCGGAGGAGCCATTTGTTGTGTGTGCACAGGCACGGCCGCTTTCCCCAGGACGGAGAAAATGGCAAAAACAGGAAAAGTCCTTTTGAGATGATGCGTTCTTCTCAAAAGGACTTCCCTGTGTATTTTTCTGCGTTAATTTGCCACATGGACGGCTCCGGAACCGTCAGTCTTTCGCTCCTTTTTTCCCGCTATGCGCCCTGTTTTTCATTCATTTGCCCAAAATTGTTCCACCGCGGAAACGGCGTCCCCGGCGTCAAGGCCGTACCGTTTTTGCAGGCATTCGACTGTTTCTTCCCGGGATAACTTCTCGCCCCTGCAGATGTTGACCAGCTGTTCCAAAACGTGAGTGAGCGTACCCGCCGTTTTCTTCAGCGCCTGGTTTGTTTCTTCCCGTATGCGCTTTTCGGTTTCGGCTTTTTGTTCTGCGGTTTTCGCTCTTTGCTTTTCGGTTTCCGCTTTCTGCTTTGCGTCCTCTGCCTCTTGTCTCGCGGTTTTCGCTTTCTGCTTTTCTGCTTCGGCTTTCTGCTCCGCAGCCTCCAGTTTCTGCCGCGCCTCCGCCAGCTGCGCCCTCGCCTCCGCCGTGTTCCGACGCTCCGCCTGGATGTCCATGCTGTCAAAATTTGCATTCTCAAACAGATATCCCATACCGCTTTCCTCCATTTCCGCCAGTTTCTCCCTGGCCTCCTCTGCCGGCACATGCATTTTCTGAAACAGCGACCACAGGATCTCACGGTAAACCGCACGGATGTCCTCCGGCGTCCCTTCGTAGATCTCGTCCACATACTCCCGCGACGAACTCAGGAACTCCGTGTAATCCTCCGGACTCTGGATCCGGTTAATCATCATCACCAGGGACATCTCGTTGTGCTTCTTTTTCAGTTCCTCGTTCCTGTAGCCGTGTACCCGCACCACTTTGTAGGTGAAGTCCGGTATGTACTCTTTGATCCCGCCGCTTGAGTCAATCCGGTCCGACAACCGCATGTCCGCCGTCCATTCCGCCCGTCCTTCATAATACACGATCGGGATGATCGGAGGATAGCGGAAACTCTTCCGGCCGCTGCTGCCTTTCCGGAGACTATCCTGCTGCTTCTTATGATCGTACCAGATCACGTCCATATACCGCAGCAGCTGCATGGCGACGTCGTAGTCCACACTGGACTTATGCTCGATCAA
>CANQUA010000026.1 GCA_947626915.1 uncultured Lachnospiraceae bacterium | reverse complement strand
CCCTTCACGTTCACCACGGCGCCGATGCCGCAGTTATCGTGCTCGAACCGGGGATCGTAGAGTCCCGGCAGCTTCTCACTCTGGCTGTTTATCATCCTTTTTCCTCCTGCTTGTCGTTCTGATTTTCAATACGCCGCTGCATGCACGGCAGCGGTCCCGATCCGGTGTCCGGCTGATTCCCGGGCAAAACCGGCCCGCTGTTTCCGCGGTTCTGTTTTTCAGCCGCAGACCGGCCCCCATTTCCTTCCAAAAAAGAAGATGCTGCCTGCAAACGGAGAGATTTCCGCTTGAAGACAGCCGCCTTTGGCCTTTCAGCAACGCATATTCGATTCGCAGATGATAATACTACTTTTTTATGCGTTTGTAAAGACTTTTTTTGATGGAAATTTTCAGATAATTAGATTTTGCATATTTATCGCGATAAATAGTCAGTTTTATTTTCGCTAAAATCATAAATTTTAAAAGATGTTTCAAAAAAACGAACAGAAAAAACCAATCCGCATCCGGCCCGCGGGACCATCCCTTTACCTGATCGAAACTAAAATGTTTAAGAAGAATTACAACACGGCGGCGGCAGACTACCATTTACGGTGCTCTATAAGCATCGCATCGCGAAGTTCGCTCTGAAAATGAACATCTCCACGATCCGACATCCTGCCAGAGCCGCAGTTTTGCACTCGGAAAATGTAGACAGTCTTATGTAAAAATTCGAAGCAATATCGTCACAGTTCCCCTAATCCAGATTCAATTGCTTTTGAAACGACCTCCAGCGCCTCTGCCTCGTCTGCTCCCTCACAGACGATCCGCACCTCGGCCCCGCACTTGATGCCGGCAGCCATTACATTCAGAACGCTTTTGGCAATGATCCTCTTCTCGCCATGCTCGATAAAAATGCTGGATTTGAAACGCATGGCGGTCTGGGAAAGAACTCCGGCCGGTCTCAGATGGAGCCCGGAAGGATTCACCACGGTTAAGGTTTTGCTAATCATAGCCCGTTCTCCTTACTTTCGTCCACGATATAAGAATACTATCGTGCAGAGTGATCGTTACGAAAAACGCAACAATAAAATTCTAGTACAAGCTCCCCCTCTTGTCAAGTACGAATCTGACAGAATCCGCCGATTTCCGATCTGAAAAATGTTCCGGCCATTTCCCGATGATTCCCGCAGCGGCTCCGCGGCCGGACCCGGCCCGGGAGGTGGAAATGCGGATTTCCAATCCGGACAAGGAGCTCTCGATTCCTTTCATCCCGTCGTCCCGGCTTCTGCCGTCTGCGGCGCCTGACCGCGCTTTTCCCGCTCCCGCAGCGAATACACGCAGCCGCAGTAATCCTGGCGGTACAGCCCGTACCGGGCGGACAGTTCGATCGAACGCTTATAACCGTCCCGCTTTTTAAAATCCGAGGTCAGGTAGGCCACCCCGTATTCCGATCCGATCCGCTCTCCCAGTTCGTTCAGAAGAGGGGCCGATTTCAACGGGCTGATCGTCAGAGAAGTGGTGAAGTAATCAAAGCCGCCGGCCCGCGCCTGCTCCGCCGCAGCTCTCAGCCTCAGGTAAAAACAGGCCTCGCATCTCCGGCCGCCCTCCGGCTCCTGCTCCAGCCCCTTTATCGCCCGATAAAAGTCCTCCGGCAGGTAAGTCCCCTTGATCAGCTTTACTTCATGGAAAAGGGGCATCTGCCGGATCAGACGCTCCTCCTCTCCCACCCGCTTTTCATATTCCTCCGGCGGGTAAATATTCGGATTGTAAAAGAAAACCGTGATCTCGAAATACCGGGATAAGTATTCCAATACATAGCTGCTGCACGGCGCGCAGCAGGCATGAAGCAAAAGCTTCGGCGCCTTTTCCCCCGCGCCAAGACCGTCCAGCAGGCGGTCCAGTTCTTTCTGATAATTCCGTTTGTTCATAGTCTTTATAAAAAGTCCCGGATCCGCTTGCTGCGGACCGGATTGCGCAGCTTCCGCAATGCCTTGGCTTCGATCTGCCGGATCCGCTCCCTGGTCACGTTAAACTCCTTGCCGACCTCTTCCAGGGTCCTGGGATGACCGTCCTCCAGGCCGAAGCGCAGCACGATCACCTGCCGTTCCCGTTCTTTCAGATCGCCCAAAAGAGCGTCGATGTGCTCCCGCAGCATCACGGACTCCACATTCCCCTCCGGGGTCACCACATTGTTGTCCGCCACGAAATCGCCCAGATTGGAATCGTCCTCCTCGCCGATAGGTGTCTCCAGGGAAGCCGGTTCCCGGGCGATCTGCATGATCTCCATGACTTTCTCTTCCGACATCTCCAGCGCTTCCGAAAGCTCCGACACGGACGGCTCGTAGCCCAGCTCCAGCGTCAGCTTCCGCTGCATCTTCGACATCTTATTGATCGTTTCCACCATATGCACCGGTATGCGGATCGTCCTGGCCTGGTCTGCCAATGCCCGGGTCACGGACTGCCGGATCCACCACGTCGCATATGTACTTAGCTTATATCCTTTCGTATAGTCAAACTTCTCCACGCCCTTGATCAGGCCCAGGTTGCCTTCCTGCACCAGATCCAGGAAACTCATGCCGCGGCCCGTATAACGCTTGGCAATGCTGACCACCAGGCGCAGATTCGCTTCAATCAGACGGTCCTTGGCCGCCTCGTCCCCGTCCGCCTTGCGCTTGGCCAGCTCCATCTCCTCGTCCGCGTTCAGAAGCGGGACCGTGCCGATCTCTTTGAGGTACATGCGGACCGGATCCTCGGTGCCGATCCCCTCCAGAAGATCAATGGCGTCCAGATCGATATCTTCCTCGTCGCCGTCCTTCAAAAACTGATCGTCATCGTCGTCCGCAGCCAGAAGCATCTCCACCTCGGCGATCATGTTTTCGTCCGCTTCCTGAATGACGTCGACTTCATGCGTTTCCAGATAGGCATAAATATGCTCCATCTGCTCCGTGGTCAGATCGTCGCCAAGGAAGGTATTGTTGATCTCCGTCATACCGACGGAATTGCCCTTGGCTTTGGCGCTCTCCACCAGTTTATTCAGTTTCTCCAAAAAAATGTTTTTGTCCACTCAATGACGCCCTTTCATATGTGTGATTGGTTTCGTCTGTCTGACCTTTTGTAAATGCGGTAACGTCCGCCTGCGCATCAGATATACTCAGCCTATCATTATATAATATCGGATTTCAAAATTCAACCCTTTTTTACAAAACCGGACACGATTTCGATTCGTTTCGTCAAATTCTCAATGACCACGTCGGTCCTTGAACCGCCGAATTCCCCGTCCAGGACCCAGTCCACCGGCTCTGTGGAATGAAGCGTCAGCCGGGAGGTCCGGAAGCGGTGTACGTATTCATTATATTCCTCTTTTGTGATCATAGAAGAAAGAATATTCGTCAGCTCAACGGCCGTTTTCGGGGTGCGGATCAGCAGCACCTCGAACAGTCCGTCATCCAGCGCCACGTCCTGAGACACCAGTCCCTTGAACCCGCCGACGCTGGTGGTGTTGGTCACCATGCCGAACAGGAAATCTTCCTCCATCGAAAATTCGTCCGCCGTCACGCTCATATGGTAGGATTTGATGTTGGCCAGACTCTTCATGCCTTCCAGCATATAAGCCTGATGGCCCAGCAGGTTTTTCTTCTCCTGCGGCGTCATATAGGATACCTCCGTAAAGGCCCCGAACCCTGCCACATAGACGAAATTCCGCTCGCCGCAGAACTGGCCGATGTCGATCCGGCAGGGCGTCCCGGTCATCACATTGGCGGCGGCGTCCGTCATTTTCCCCGGGATCTTTAAGCTGGACGCGAAATCATTGGTGGAGCCGGCGGGGATATATCCCAGGACCGGCGGCTTCTCCAGGCGCATCATGCCGGAAATCGTTTCGCTCAGGGTCCCGTCCCCGCCGCAGCAGACCAAAAGTTCCACGTCTCCGCCGCAGGCAGACGCCCTGTTCATGGCGTCCAGCCGCGACTGCGTGATATGCACCTGTACTTCCCAGCCTCCTTTTATAAACAGATCAATCACATCCAGAAGATAGTTCTTGATTCTCGTCTTGCCGGAAGTAGGGTTGGCAATCAAAAGCAGTTTTCCCATAGTCTGGCCCTCCAATCTCATAATTCTCCATTTATCAGATTTATATACTTATTAAATGCGCCCGGAAGCGGATATTTTTCTGAAAGTTCGCGTGGGCTTGCGAAAAGCCAGCCGTCCGGGACCGTATCCAGCCGGATCACGTACCCGGTCATATGCCATTCTACGTGACTGAAAATATGCACCGCGCTGCAGGCAGGCCGGATCTCCGCAATATGCCCCGGCCATTTCTGCTCAAGCAGCTCGGAAAGCGCCTCCGGTCCGAAGTTCCCTTCCAGGCCCGGAAATTCATACATGGACGCCAGAAGTCCCGTGTCGGGGCGCTTCCGGATCGCAACGCGGCCGTCCGCGACGAACAGCAGGATCGTCCGCTGCTTAATGCGCCTGGGCTTTTTCGGCGCTTTGCAGGGGATCCGGTCCCACAGCCCCTGTTTTCCGGCCAGACAGACCGAGCCCAGGGGACATTCGCCGCATTTGGGCTGGCCGCCCGGCACGCAGACCAGCGCGCCCACCTCGATCAGGGCCTGATTGTAGGCGCTGCATCCGGTTTGCGGCATCACTTCTTTCAGTTCCGCCTCCAGACGGCGCTTCACCGACGGGCTGCCGATGTCTTCCTCGATGGCCAGGACCCTGGAAAGCACCCGCAGCACATTCCCGTCTACGGCCGGAAACGGTTTCCCATAGGCGATGGACGCAATGGCCCCGGCGGTGTAACTCCCGATGCCGGGCAGCTTCAGCAGCTGTCCGTATTCTTCCGGCAGGTTCCCTCCAAAGTCTTCCACCAGAATCCGCGCGGCTTTCTGCAGGTTCCTGACGCGGTTATAATAGCCCAGCCCTTCCCAGAGCTTCAAAAGCCTCTCTTCCGGCGCGGCCGCCAGACTTTCAATGTCCGGCAGTTCTTCCATAAACCGCCGGAAATACGGTTTGACCGCTTCTACCCGGGTCTGCTGGAGCATGATCTCCGAGACCCAGACGCGGTAGGGCGTCGGTTCCTCCCGCCAGGGCAGGATGCGGGCCCGTCTCTCATACCAGCCCAAAAGCGGGCCCTCCATAGCCGCCAGCCGCTTTCTGCCGCTGAGAGGCTGCCTGTCGTCCTCCCACACAGGGAGGCTCTGATAAAGATCCTTCATGTTCTGTCCCGTCATGCCTCTGCGTCCGCCTCACAGGTCCTTTCTTTTGTAAAACTGCTGTCAAACGACAAAATAGTGCCGTAAGAAGCTTTTGTGCCCCCTACGACACCCCATTAAACGAAAGCCGGTTCTCCGCCGGCCCGCGGTCAGACGTAACCGTAAATCCCTCTGACCGACACTTCCCCGGATATGACTTTTTCAAGAGAGCCGTCGCCTTTTCTCACCAAAAGCCGGCCCTCCTCATCGATCCCCTCGCAGACTCCGTCCGTCTCTTCCTCCGGCGACAGGATCCGGACCGCTCTGCCGACGCTCACAAGCCTGTCCATATATTCCCCCCGCAGTGCGGACAGGTCGCCGGCCTCCGCAAACGCCTGGTAGCAGCGCTCCATACGCTTCATGATGGCCGCGATCAGATCGCACCGCATCCAGCGCTTCCCCGTCTCCAGGTACAGGGAGGTCGCCGTGTTCCGGATCTCTTCCGGAAATTCGGAGATGTTCACATTGATCCCGATCCCGACTACGGCATAATGCACCTGATCCGCCTCCGCGCTCAGCTCCGTCAGGATCCCGACCAGCTTTTTCCCGGACAGCACGATATCGTTGGGCCATTTGATCTGCACCGGCAGCCCGCAGACGTCCTCGATGCCGCCGGCCACCGCCAACGCCGCGGCAAGGGTAAGCATCGGCGCTTTGTAAGGCGGAATCTTAGGCCGCAAAAGGAGACTGAACCAGAGTCCTTCGCCTTTGGGGGATACCCAGCCCCGCCCGCGGCGGCCTTTGCCCCGGGTCTGGCTCTCGGCCGTCACCAGCGTTCCCTCCGGCGCGCCGGCTTCCGCCAATGCTTTCGCCCGGATATTGGTAGAGTCCGTCTCCTCGTAACAATGGACCGGCGTCCCCATCCGAAAGCCCTGCAGGCGGCTCTGACACTCCGCCTCCGTCAGCACATCGGCCACCTCCAGCAGCCGGTAGCCCTTATGGCGCACGGCCTCGATCCGGTAGCCCTCCTCACGCAGCTGCCCGATCACTTTCCATACGGCGGTCCTGGATACATGCAGCCGTTCGCACAGCTCCTGTCCCGACAAATATCCATCGCAGTTTTTCAGTTCCCGGATAATCTCCGTTTTCACCTTCTACCTCCAAATACTGACGGCGCTGACGATCGTAATCCCGATCAGCAGAAACGCCAGAAACAGCTGTGCGGCGGCCGCGGCTTTCGCTTTTCCGTCCCTGCCGCTCCGGCGGAATTTATGAACGCCGTTAAACAGATTCAGCGCGGCGGCCAGCGCAAAAATCGCCGGCAGCAGCATTTTATTTTGTTCCGGATTGACAAAGGTCAGCACAGCCAGTACGACGACCAGCGCCCCTATGATAATATGAACAAAATCCATGAACAGGGCTGCGCTGCGGCGGCCTTTTTTCTTTTCCTGTCCGTACATCCTACACTCCCAAAGTAGCGGCCATGACCGCCTTGATGGTGTGCATCCGGTTTTCCGCCTCATCAAAGACCCTGGAGCGGGACGACTCAAAGACCCGGTCCGTCACTTCCATCTCCGTAATGCCGAACCGTTCTCCCATTTCCCTGCCGATCTTTGTCTTCAGATCATGGAACGACGGCAGGCAGTGAAGGAAGATCGCGTCTTTGCCTGCCTGCTCCATGACGGACTCCGTGACACGGTAGGGCGTCAGGTCCCGGATACGTTCCTCCCAGACCTCGTCCGGTTCGCCCATGGATACCCACACGTCCGTGTAAACCACATCGGCGTCTTTCACGCCCTCCGCCACATCCTCCGTCAGCGTGATTGCGGAGCCGGAACGCTTCGCGTAGCCGCGGCATTCCTCCACCAGCTTTTCATCCGGAAAATATTTTTTCGGCGCGCAGGCCGTGAAATCCAGCCCCATTTTGGAACAGGCGACCATCAGCGAATTGCCCATATTGTAGCGGGCGTCTCCCATATAGACCAGCCGGATCCCTTTCAGTCTCCCGAACTGTTCCCGGATCGTCAGAAGATCCGCCAGCATCTGGGTCGGGTGATATTCGTTGGTCAGGCCGTTCCATACCGGCACGCCGGCGTATCTGGCCAGTTCTTCCACGATCTCCTGCCCGAAGCCGCGGTACTCGATCCCCTCATAGAGCCGTCCCAGTACCCTGGCCGTATCGGCAATGCTCTCCTTTTTGCCGATCTGGGAACTGACCGGATCCAGATAGGTGGTTCCCATCCCCAGGTCGTGGGCGGCCACCTCGAAGGAACAGCGAGTCCGGGTGCTGGTCTTCTCAAAGATCAGGGCCACGTTCTTGCCCCTGTGGATGTCCACGGGAATGCCTTTTTTCTTCTTTTCTTTGAAATCCGCCGCCAGATCCAGAAGATATCCGATCTCGTCCGGGCTGAAATCTTTCAGCGTCAGAAAATTTCTTCCTTTTAAATCCATGCAATTTATCCTCCTGCATCGCTGTTTTCTGTATTTTCTCCATAACCCAAAAGCTCCCCGCAAAGGGGGAGCGGTTAAATCATACTTTGGGGATCCATATAGGGATCAGTCCGCTTTCTGCGGATCCTTTACGACTTCCGCCACGGATTTTACCAGGCCGGCAATGCCCTGGATATCCGACGGGATGATGATCTTCGTCGCTTTGCCGTCGGCGGCCTTCGCAAAGGCTTCCAGGCTCTTCAGCTGCAGCACCGCGTCGTCGGCCCCGGCCTCCTTGATGAACCGGATACCCTCGGCCGTCGCCTGCTGAATCTTCAGGATCGCCTCCGCCTGGCCTTCCGCCTCGCGGATCCGTTTCTCCTTCTCTGCTTCCGCACGCAGGATCGCGGACTCCTTATCCGCCTCCGCGTCCAGGATCGCGGACTCCTTCTTGCCTTCCGCCACCAGGATCGTGGACCGCTTCTCGCCTTCTGCACGCAGGATCGATTCGCGGCGCTCGCGCTCTGCTTTCATCTGCTTTTCCATGGCGTCCTGAATCGCGGCCGGCGGGATGATATTTTTAAGCTCCACCCGGTTCACCTTGATGCCCCAGGGATCGGTCGCCACGTCCAGAGCCGCCCGCATCTTCGTATTGATCGTCTCTCTGGAAGTCAAAGTCTGGTCCAGTTCCAGATCGCCGATGATGTTGCGCAGCGTGGTGGCGGTCAGGTTCTCGATGGCCATGATCGGGTTCTCCACGCCGTAGGTATAAAGCTTCGGGTCCGTGATCTGGAAAAAGACCACGGTGTCGATCTTCATCGTGACATTGTCCTTCGTGATAACCGGCTGGGGCGGGAAATCCACCACCTGCTCCTTCAGGATCACGCGCTTTGCGATCCTGTCAATAATCGGCATCTTCACATGAAGCCCCACGGACCAGGTGCCCTGGTAGGCGCCCAGACGCTCCACGATCATCGCGTGGGCCTGGGGCACGATCTTCACGCAGGACGAAAGAATCGCCAAAATGATCAGCGCAACCAGAATCAAACCGATAAACCATCCCATACTACATAACCTCCTGTTCTTTTTCCTTTTCCACTTCCACCATCAGTTTCACACCGCGGATTTCCCGGATTACCGTCAGGGTCCCCTCCGGATAAACGGCCGCGTCGTCCAGGGCCCGCGCCGTCCATTCCTGTCCGTTTACGACGGCGGTGCCGGTGCCGAGCCGGTTATTGACCTCCTCCGTGATCCTGGCGGTCCTGCCGACCAGGCTCTCCGCATTGGTCTTTACGGTCCGCCGGTTCAGATACCTGGCCGCCCACGGACGCGTAAAAAACAGCAGCAAGAACGAGACGGCGACAAAGACAAGCAGCTGCGCCTCGATCCCTGCGCCGGATAAGGACAGGAAAAACGCCGCCAGCGCTCCTCCGGCAAACCATATGGTGGTCAGCGCCAGAGTCCCAAGCTCGATCCCGATCATAACGATAAAACAGATCAGCCAGTAGATCGACGACATACGAATCCCTCCCATCTTCCAAACATGCAGCCTTTGACGCGGCATATGCCCCTCGTCAAACGTATCTTTTCTCTATTATAAATTTATTTCCGCCGTGTTTCAATATATTCTCACAAAAATTTCCCTGAAAAAACATTATATTTTTATTAAGGTCCCTCCGCAGGGAATTTCCCTGCCGCAAAAATTCAGCGGAGACGCGGACGTTCTTCCGCCCGCCTTTGCCTGGCCGCCTCAAACATCAGGACCGAGGCCGCCACCGCCGCATTCAGGGATTCCACCTTCCCCAGCATCGGGATCCGGACCCGCACATCCGCCATTTCCGCCGTCTCCCGGCTCAGGCCGGCCGCCTCGTTCCCGATCAGGAACGCCGTCGGCCCCGTATAATCCTCCCGGTCGTATTCCACGCTTCCGCTTAAATGGGCCGCCGCCAGGCGGACGCCGGACCGCTTCAGCAGCGCCAGCGTTCCCCGCAGATCCTCCGTCCGCACGAAGGGCACCCGGAACACGGAGCCCATGGTGGAACGGACGACCTTGGGGCTGTAAAGATCGGCCGTCGCCGCGTCCATGATCACGCCGGTCAGGCCGGCCCCCTCTCCCGCCCGCAGGATCGTTCCCAGATTGCCGGGGTCCTGGATCGTCTCCAGCACCATCAGATGGGCCGGGGCGTCCGCCGGCAGAAGATCCTCCAGGCGGTAATCGTACTGACGCGCCAGAGCCAGGACTCCCTGCGGCGTCTGGGTGTCGGACATCGCCTTTAAGACCTCCTCCGTCACCAGTTCCACGCCGGGCACGCCCTGAAACAGCTCGTTCCTTTCCCTGTAAAACGTCTCTGTCGCGTAGACGCAGCGGATCCGCTCCCTGGGGAGCTCTGCGAACATCCGCGGCCCTTCCACGACGAACAGTCCCGTTTCGCTGCGGAATTTCGCCTTTTTCCCCAACGCCGCCGCTTCCCTGACCCTGGGATTTCCTTTGCTGGTAATCATAGTTTGTTCAATTCCTCCATCCATATCCGGCTGCTGGCGTCGCTGGGCATCCGCAGATCTCCCCTGGGCGACAGGGCCACGGAACCGACCTTCGGTCCGTCCGGCAGGCAGGACCGCTTAAACTGCTGGGAGAAGAACCGCCGGTAAAAAACCTTCATCCATTTCAGGATCGTCTCTTTGTCATAACGGCCCGCGAAGGCTTTCTGCGCCATGCGGCAGATCCTGGCCGGCGGGTAACCGAACCGAAGCATGTGGTAAAGGAAGAAATCATGCAGCTCGTAGGGGCCTACCAGATCCTCCGTTTTCTGAGAAATGACCCCGTCCTTCGGCGGCAGCAGCTCCGGACTGACCGGCGTGTCCAGCACGTCCAGCAGCACCGCTCTCAGCCTGTCCTCCCCGCAGGTGTCCGCGTAATAGCGCACCAGATGGCGCACCAGCGTCTTGGGGACGGAAGCGTTGACGCCGTACATGGACATATGGTCCCCGTTGTAGGTGGCCCAGCCCAGGGCCAGTTCCGACATATCTCCGGTCCCTACGACCAGACCGTTTCTCTGATTCGCCAGGTCCATCAGCACCTGGGTCCGCTCCCTGGCCTGACTGTTTTCATAGGTCACGTCGTGGTCATCCGAATCGTGGCCGATGTCCCGGAAATGGGCGGTTACCGATTCCCGGATGTCGATCTCCAGAAGGGAAGCCCCCAGCTCTCTGGCCATGGCGCAGGCATTGTCGTAGGTCCGGTCCGTGGTTCCGAAGCAGGGCATCGTGACCGCCAGGATGCCTGTCCGGGGAAGTCCCAGGGAATCGAACGCCCTGGCCGTCACCAGCAGCGCCAGCGTGGAATCCAGGCCGCCCGAGATCCCAAGCACCGCCTGCTCCGCTCCTGTATGCTCCAGCCGCTTCTTCAGTCCCAGGGCCTGGATCGACAAAATCTCCTCGCACCGGCGGTCCCGTTCCTTCGTATCGTCCGGGACGAAAGGAGCCGGATCGATTGCGCGGTTCAGTTGCAAGCGTCTGGAAATCAGATCAAAATCCACCGTGGTATAGGCGGTCTGAGCGCCCGCCCCCGGGTAAGTATTCAGACGCCGCCGTTCGCTTCCGAGCCGCCACAGATCCAGATCTCCGTAGATCGTTTCATGGCCGAACCGTTTCGATTCCGCCAGAAGCGTGCCGTTTTCCGCGATCATATTGTGGCCGCCGAAGACCAGGTCCTGGGAAGATTCCCCCTCGCCTGCGCTGGCGTAGAGATAACCGCAGACCAGACGGCCGGACTGCCCCCTGACCAGTTCCCTGCGGTAGCTGTCTTTGCCGACCGTTTCCACGCTGGCGGAGCCGTTGACAATGACCGTTGCGCCGGCCAGCGCATGGCGGATACTGGGCGGGGCCGGCACCCAGAGATCCTCGCAGATCTCCGCCGCCACCGTGAGATGGGGCAGATTGGAACAGCGAAACAGCAGGTTTGCGCCCATCGGCACGTTCCTTCCCATAAAATCCACAGGCACAGGCGTCTCATTGCCCCGGGCAAAATATCGCCCCTCATAATATTCGGAATAATTCGGGATATTGGTTTTCGGTACCAGTCCCAGCACGCGGCCTTCGCCGACCGCCGCAGTCACATTGTAAAGCTTGCCGCCCGCTTCCCAGGGAAGTCCCACGAAAGCCAGCACATCCATGCCGGCCGTGGCCTCCGCCAGCTTCGCAAGAGCCGCTTTCGCCTCCGTCAGAAGCTCCTCCTGCAAAAACAGGTCGTTGCAGGTATAGGCGGTCAGGCACAGCTCCGGAAAAACCATAAGCTTGGCCTGGCGTTCCGCTCCCTCCCGCATCAGCTCCAGCACTCGTTCCGCGTTGTATAAAGGGTCCGCCACCCGGACCTTCGGCGTCGCCGCGGCGACGCGGATGTATCCCTGATCCATAAATCACGTTTCCTTTCCGCACTCTTTTGTCATGTTCTTCCGATTTGTCATCGTTTTTGCAGATATTGTCAGAGATTAGTATACACCGATTTTTTAAAAATTGGAAGTTTACTTTTCCTATCTTTTCATGTAAAATAAGTAGGGGCGGTTTTCCGTCCCCGCCCGTTTGAGGCGCGGACCTCAGAAAGGATGAAACCATGAGAATTTCCACGAAAGGGCGGTATGCCCTGCGTATGATGATAGAATTTGCCCTGCACCCCGGAGAATTTACCAAGATCAGCCAGGTGGCCGCCCGCCACGGCCTTTCCGATAAATATCTGGAACAGATCGTGTCGGTGCTCGCAAAAGCCGGATACGTAAAAAGTATCCGCGGCTCTAAGGGCGGTTATATGCTGACAAAGGACCCGTCGGAATATACCGTGGGCATGATCCTGCGGCTGATGGAAGGCGGACTGGCCCCGGTGGCCTGTCTGGACGGGCCGGAGATGCAGTGCGAGCACTGGGACACCTGCTCCACCCTCACCGTGTGGAAACAGATCGACCAGGCCGTCAACCAGGTGGTGGATCATGTGACGCTGGCCGACCTGGTGAAGGAACAGTTGGAAAAGCCGGGATACACGCTGATGTGAGTCCCGGCCTGTTTTTAGATTTCTTCCGTTTTCGGTCTGCTTTTCGCCAATTCCGACAGATCCCATACCGCCAGCCACGGATTGGCTTCCTCTGCCTCCGCGAACGTCCGGCGCACCTTGACCAGGTACCGGAGCGCCTTGCTTTCCTCTCCGGATTTCCCGCTCCGCGCGGATTCCTCCTGCTCTTCCAGCCCGTCAGGCAGTTCCGGCATCCAGATTCCGACCGTCACCGGCGCGGCGGTTTCCGTCAGGCAGTCGTAAAGCGCGTCCAGATTGTGCCCGTAATACTCCGGGAAATCCATTTTTTCCGCGATATAAGCATGGATCTCCCGCCTGGCCGTCAGTCCGTGAAGAAACGCCTCCTCAAAATCCAGCACGATCTTTCTCATTCTGCTTTGCCCTCCGCGTCGTACAGCAGCTCAAAATTCTCATAATGGTCCGCCGAATAGTAGATCAGCCCGTCGTCGCTGAACACGATCCGCTCGCCGCCCCGGTATCCCCCGGCATAATTGATATCGCATTCATAATAGCTGCGTCCCTTTTTCTTCGCCAGAAGCTCTTCCCGGTTTCCGAAATAGTCCCCGCCGATGCTTTTTCCGGGGGCCACGGTCCAGAGATTCCCCTCGCCGGAATCCCAGCCCAGATCTCTGGCTTCCTGCTTTGTGATATAATTTGACGGAAGACGCCCGTAGAGGTGCAGGTACAGGGCCACCTCGTCTTTGGTGCTGTACTCGCCGTCCGGGTCCGGGAGGTCTTCGGCTGACGGGGCTGACTTGTCTGATGACTCTGCTTCGCCCGCTTGGGTCGGTTTGCCTGACGATTCTGCATCCTTTGCCTGGCCTGTTTGATCTGCCTGGCCTGCTTTGTCTGATGATTCTGTATCCTTTGCCTGGTCTGTTTGATCTGTCTGACCTGCGTTGCCTGATGATTCTGTCTCCTTGGTCCGGCCTGCTTCATCTGACGGCTCCGATTTGTCCGGCGCTTCCGGTTCCTTGGCCTGCCCTGTCTGGTCCGACAGTTCTGCTTCGTCCGGCGACTCCGTTCCGTCCGCCCGGCCTGCTTCGCCTGACGGCTCCGTTTCCTCATCTGTCAGCCGCCCCGCCGTGCTGTCCGCGGCGGCCGTTTCCCCGGCTGCTCCTGAAACAATGGTTTCCTGCGCCTGCTGCGTCCGCGCGGAACCGGCATCTGCCGGACCCCCGCACGCCGGCAGCAGCACCAGAACCGCCAGCAAAACCGTTATAAAAGCGCGCCATTTTCGTTTAAACTGTTTCATCCTGATCTCTCCCGTTTTCTGCTTTCAGAACCTTTAGAATACGCTCTCCCATCCCCGCGGAACCATTCCGTCCTCCGGACTTTGCCGCCGTATTCCTGGCCTTCCCTTTCTGATTCCTTCTTAACTATAAAAGCCGCTCCCGGCCGTGTCAAGCAATTTTTGCGCAGCCGGGGACCGAACCGGGCTTCGGGCTCCCACGCGGCCGGCACATTCGGCCAATAAGCTACAGTTCACTCCTCGCCATTCGCAAAGCCGCGCTTACGCGCTTTCCGTCGCTTCGCGGCTACCTTTGCTCATAAAATGGCGCTCCCTTCGTCCGTCCGACCAAGAGCAGGTATTCGTGCAAGCATGAATCTTCTCTTGGCCGGACGGACGAGTGAACAATAACGCCCATAATGAAGATTCCTCTTGAAGAATTTCATAATTCATACTATAATACTATGAAAATTATACGCAAGGGAGAGAATATCATGGAAGCTTACACCCCATATGTTTACCAGACGATCTGGTCCCTGCTTCCGCCGGTGGTGGCCATCAGCCTGGCGCTGCTGACGAAGGAAGTCTATTTTTCCCTCTTCATGGGAATCCTGACCGGCGGGCTGCTCTACGCGAACGGAAATCCGGGACTGGCGCTTCAGACGATCCTTTATAACGACGAGGGAGGCATGGTCAATAAGATCGCCACCCAGCAGAATGCCAGCATCCTGGTTTTTGTCGTGCTGCTGGCCGCGCTGGTGGCCTTGATGAACAAGGCGGGCGGTTCCGCGGCGTTCGGACGGTGGGCGTCGGAGCACATCAAAACCAGGGTGGGCGCGCAGCTGGCGGCCATCGCGCTGGGCGTCCTGATCTTTGTGGACGACGGTTTTAACTGCATGACGGTCGGGTCCGTCATCCGTCCCGTCACGGACCGGCACCAGGTATCCCGCGCCAAGCTGGCTTATCTGATCGATTCCACCGCCGCGCCCATCTGCATCATCGCCCCGATCTCCAGCTGGGCCGCGGCCGTTACATATTCCGTGCCGGCCGATTCCGGCATCAACGGGTTCGAAATGTTCCTCAGGACGATCCCTTATAATTTCTACGCGCTGGGGACCCTGCTGATGATGCTCCTGATCGTGACCCTCGGGCTGGACTACGGCCCCATGAAGCTGCACGAGGACAATGCGGCCAAAGGCGACCTGTTCACGACCAGCGACCGGCCGTTCCAGGATGCCGACGACGAAGTTCCCTCCTCCCGGGGCAAGGTCATCGATCTCGTGCTGCCGGTGGCCGTTCTGATCGTCACCTGCATTACCGGCATCGTTTACACGGGCGGCTTCTTCGAGGGAGTCGGATTCATTGACGCGTTCGCCAATTCCAACTCCGCGATGGGGCTGGTCTACGGCAGCCTGATCACGCTGATCTTTACGTTTTTCCTCTATATGCTGCGGCACGTGATCACGTTCAAAGAGTTTATGGACTGCCTGCCCGCCGGGTTCCGCTCCATGTGCGCGCCCATGCTGATTCTGATCATGGCCTGGAACCTGTCCGGCATGACCGGTCTCTTAGGCGCGAACCTCTACATTCACGATCTGGTTGCCGCCTCGGCCGGCGCGCTGAAGATCTTCCTGCCCTGCATCATTTTCATTGTAGCGGTGTTTCTGGCATTCTCCACCGGAACCAGCTGGGGAACCTTCTCCATCCTGATCCCCATTGTCTGCAATGTGTTCACGGACTCCTATGAAATGCTGATCATCGCCATTGCGGCCTGCCTGGCCGGCGCGGTCTGCGGCGACCATTGCTCCCCCATCTCCGATACCACGATCATGGCCTCGGCCGGCGCCCATTCCAATCACGTCAATCACGTAACGACGCAGCTTCCCTATGCGTTCACCGTGGCGGGCGTCTCCGCGGCGGGCTATCTGCTGGCCGGTCTGATCGGTTATTTCACTGAAGGTCCGGCGGCTCTGCTGGCGCTGCCCGCAACGCTGCTTTTGCTGGCGGCAGTGATCGTAACGGCCAGGCGGTTCCGGCAGACGGCGAAAGCATGACCGGCCGGTCCGACCCGGCAGAGCTGTAAAACAAAGCAAATTCAAAGGATGGTATTGCTGCAGCCGTACCATCCTTTTTTTGGGAGCAATCTGCCTGAGCCGCGAGTTCAAAATAATCAGCCCTTTTATCTGCAATGCAAGAAATAATCTACTCTTTTATCCGTGGGCCAGAATCTGCTTTTATTCTTGCAACTTTTGAAACAGTTTGCCTGATCCGCAAACTGTAAACAATTTACCCTTTTATCTGCAAACCAGAAAAACCGTTTGATCCTTGCAAACAGGGATAAAGGGATAACCTGCCGTTTAACCGCAACCCAGTCATACAAAAGGAGACGGCACGACCCGCAGGCGATACCGTCTCCCTGTAAATTTTATGCTGTTTTATGGGCGCCGCCCGATCGCGGCGCCTTTCCGATCTTCAGCACAATCCATTTCCTGTGAAACAATACATCAGAACTTTCCGGCTTTCGCAGCTTCCTCGACGGAAACGGCCACCGCAACGGTCATGCCGACCATCGGGTTGTTGCCTGCGCCGATCAGACCCATCATCTCTACATGGGCCGGTACAGAGGAAGAACCTGCGAACTGAGCGTCGGAATGCATACGGCCCAGCGTATCGGTCATACCGTAGGAAGCGGGACCTGCCGCCATGTTGTCCGGATGCAGCGTACGGCCTGTGCCGCCGCCGGATGCTACGGAGAAGTACTTCTTGCCTTTCTCCTGGCACTCTTTCTTATAGGTGCCTGCTACCGGATGCTGGAAACGGGTCGGGTTGGTGGAGTTGCCGGTGATGGAAACATCCACGCCCTCTTTCCACATGATCGCAACGCCCTCGGTCACATCATTGGCGCCGTAGCAGTTGACTTTCGCGCGCAGGCCGGTGGAATAGGACTTTCTCCAAAGCTCTTTCACTTCGCCGGTATAGTAATCCATCTCCGTCTCTACATAGGTAAAGCCGTTGATCCTGGAAATGATCTGCGCGGCGTCCTTGCCCAGACCGTTTAAGATCACGCGGAGCGGTTTCTGACGGACCTTGTTGGCCTTCTCTGCGATACCGATCGCGCCCTCTGCGGCTGCAAAGGACTCATGGCCGGCCAGGAAGCAGAAGCAGTCCGTGGACTCTTCCAGAAGCATCTTGCCCAGATTGCCGTGGCCCAGACCTACCTTACGGCGGTCGGCGACAGAGCCGGGGATACAGAACGCCTGCAGGCCCTCGCCGATGGCGGCAGCGGCGTCGGCAGCCCTGCGGCAGCCTTTTTTGATGGCGATCGCCGCGCCTACGGTGTACGCCCATTTGGCATTCTCAAAGCAGATGGGCTGAATCCCCTCTACCATCTTATATACATCCAGTCCGGCATCCTTGGTGATCTTCTCCGCTTCTTCAATGGAAGCGATGCCGTAGCTGTTCAGAACTTCATTGATCTGTTTGATACGTCTCTCATAGGATTCAAAAAGTGCCATGATATGTATTTCCCTCCTTCTATATTTTACAAAAGCCGGATTTCACGCTGCGCGTACCGGAAAAAGCGTCTACGGGAAACGCGAAGAGCCTGCCCCGCTTTATCGGGCACTCCGCTTCGCTACGTTTGCGTAGCGCCTTTTCACGCTTCGCGTCTACGGGAAACGCGAACTCCGCTTCGCTACGTTTGCGTAGCGCCTTTTCACGCTTCGCGTGAAAAGGCTTCATTCTTGTCTAGGATCGATGATTTTGACAGCGTCGGCTACGCGGCCGTACTGGCCTTTGGCTTTCTCCCACGCGGTGTTGGGGTCGTCGCCCTTCTTGATGAAATCAGCCATCTTGCCAAGGCTTACGAACTGATAACCGATGATCTGATCTTCTTCATCCAGCGCGATGCCGGTAACATAGCCCTCTGCCATCTCCAGATAGCGGGGACCTTTCTTCAGGGTGCCGTACATCGTACCTACCTGAGAACGCAGGCCCTTGCCCAGATCCTCCAGGCCGGCGCCGATCGCCAGACCTTCTTCGGAGAAAGCGCTCTGGCTTCTGCCGTATACGATCTGCAGGAACAGTTCTCTCATGGCCGTATTAATCGCGTCGCAGACAAGGTCGGTGTTCAGGGCCTCCAGAATGGTCAGACCGGGCAGGATCTCCGCCGCCATCGCTGCGGAATGGGTCATGCCGGAGCAGCCGATGGTTTCCACCAGCGCCTCCTGGATGATGCCCTCCTTGACGTTCAGCGTCAGCTTGCAGGCTCCCTGCTGCGGTGCGCACCAGCCAATGCCGTGGGTCAGTCCGGAAATATCGGTGATCTCTTTGGATTTCACCCACTTTGCTTCTTCCGGAATCGGGGCGGCTCCATGATGAACGCCCTGTGCGACACTGCACATTTTCTCAACTTCATGTGAATAGATCATGGTAAGACTCCTTTCGATAAGTAATAATTGTGAAGTACTTTGTTAAAAATATCACATCATACTTGGTTTCTATTCTCTCACAAAAACTGCCGTTCGTCCAGTAGTTTTTGGAAAAAAACGTCATTTTGCGCCGTTTTTCTTTTTCAGGGATTCGGCCCTGTGTTCCTGCACCAGTTTTTCGAACTCTTCCTCGCTGTATCCCATCTCTTTCAGGCGCTGCCTCCGCCTTTCCCGGCGTCTGGCCTGCTCCTCCTGCTCCCGTTTCTGACGGTTCCAGACCAGATAGCCCGCCGCGGCCGCCAGAACCAGCAACCCTGTGATTCCCAGCGCCCAGAGCCAGTTTGCGGACTTTTCCTCCTCTTTTTTCTCCTGCTCCCGGGATTCAGACTTCGCCGGATCTCCCGCCGCCTCTGTCGCCGCTGCCTCAGCGGACGATTCCGTCTCCGGCAGATTCTCCGGCTCCGGTCCGTAAAGCAGGGCGCTTCCGATTTTCCGCTCGTCGTAGGTATAGGTAAGCAAGGCGATGGCCGTCCCGGGACTCCCCTGGGGCAGCTCCGTAACCAGTTCCCTTTCCGCGTCCGCAAATTCCGCTTCCAGCGGAAGGGTTATGACCGCCTCCGGGTCCAGAGACAATTCAGAACTCTGATAAGTCTCTCCGCCGATGCTCCATTCTTCCTGTTCCTGCAGAAAATGTTCCTGCTCCGAAATATTCAGATTCTGAAAATGGGAAAAACCAAATTCCGCCAGCGTCCTCCCGTCAAAATAATACTGGGGCTGGGTCCCCTTGAGAATGACCACTAAAACGCCGCGGCCGTCCCGGACCGCGTAAAGAACCTGCGTATTGCCGGCGATGGAGGTAAAGCCCGTTTTCCCCGCCAGGGCGCCCTCCAGATAATATTCGCTGGAGGGATCGTCGGACGCCGCCACGATCTTATGCGCCATGGAAATCGTCAGGCCGTCCGGATTGTGCTGAGTGGCGGCCAGCGTGTAGCGGTGGGTGGAAGCGACCGAAAGCACGATCTCATTGGAGAACGCCGCCCGCCCGATTTTGGCCATATCATAGGCCGTCACATACTGATCGCTGTCGTTCAGTCCGGAGGGGTTGGCAAAATGGCTCTCGGTGCAGCCCAGTTCCTCCAGCTTCTGGTTCATCCGTTCCGCGAACGCGTCCCGGCTCCCGGCTATATATTCCGCCAGGGCATTGGCCGTCTGGTTGCTGGAACGCAGAAGCAGCGCGTGGAGGCAGTCCCTCACGGAGAGAACGTCGCCTTCGTCCAGCGACAGGGCGTTGCCGCTGTCCGCTTCCACGTTATAGACCGCGTCGTGAGAAAAAGTCACCATATCGTCCAGGGAACCAGCGTTTTCCGCCACGATCAGCGCGGTCAGAAGCTTGGTAATGCTGGCCGGCGCGTACGCTGTGTGAATGTTCTGACCGAACAGAACCGTTCCGGAATCCATATCGATAACGATCCCCGCTCCGGCCATGACTCCCGTATCGGAGGGCCACGCCGGCTTTGCCCAGGCCGCGGCGGAAAAAAGCTGCAGCGCAAGCAGGACCGTTATGAAAAAAAACGCTGTTTTTTTACTGTCCAGGTATCTTCGTATCAAACTGTAATCCCTCTTTCTGCCGGCAGCGCCGTCTCTCCATCCTTCATCGCCTCATCCGCCATCCGGCCGTTAATTGATGATTCTCCTCACCGTCAGCATGCTGCGGTAGGTGGCGTTGCTCACAATGATGCCGACCCTGGAATTGCTGGCATGAACGATCTTGCCGTCGCCGATATACAGCGCCACATGGCCGGGATAACAGATGATGTCGCCGGGCTGGGCATCGCTGTAACTCACCTCCGTGCCGACAAAACGCTGGTCGTAGGAGGTTCTGGGAATACTGTATCCGAAATGCTTGTATATGCTCTGGGTGAAGCCGGAGCAGTCGGTGCCGTTGGTCAGGCTGGTGCCTCCGTAAACGTATTTGTTTCCTACAAACTGCAGTCCGTAATCGGCGATCTGCCGGCCAAGCTCCGTGCCTCCGACGGCTCTGTAGACCGTAGGAGCGGACGCCGCCGTACTCGACGCATCGCCGGCACTCCCGCCGGGCGAAGGCGCTATGGTCGCGCTGGCGGCGGCTGCGGCGCGTTCCGCGGCCTGCCTGGCGGCCTCCTCTTCCTCTCTCCTGCGCCGTTCTTCCTCTTCCCGCCTGCGCCGTTCCTCTTCCTCCGCCTTGCGGATCTGCTCGTTTTTCTCCTCAATGGTGCGGGTGTAGTCCGCTGCCGCCTGCTGGGCTCTGGCGTACTGGGCGTCGAAATCGGCCACTTTCTGCCTGCCTTCCGCGATCTTTTCCTCCAGGATCTCCTGCTGCTCCTTGTATTCCAGCTTCATGGCTTCCATCTCGGCCATCTCGCTGTCCAGCTGGTTCTGGTACTCTTCCACCTGCCGCTTGGTTTCCTGAAATTCGATCAGTTTTTCTCGGTCGTAATTGTATATGCTCTCTATGTATTCGCTTTTATTCAGAAGCTCCGACATGCTCTTGACCTTCAGAAGCACATCCAGAAACTCCGTCTCCCCCCGCTCATACATGTATTTTATGCGCAGCTTCATGGCTTCATACTGTTCCTGCTCCCGCTGCCTGGCCGCCTCATAGTCCGCCTGGGCCTGGGCGATCCGGTCCTCCTGGGTTTTCATATCCGATTCCAGCAGGGAAATGACCATCAGAAGGTCCGTCATTTCATCGTTCAGTTTCTCTACCTCCTGCTGGGCCTGCCGGCGGTTGTTTTCCGCTTCGTCCGCCTGCCGCTCGGCCTCGTCCAACCCCTGCCGGGCCTGATCCAGCTCCTGCTGCATCTCCTCCCTGGATGTAGCCAGCGCCGCGGCCGGCTGTCCCAGCAGCATCGCGCCCGCCAGCACGGTGCAGAAAATTCTCCGCCGTCCCCCCGCAGGATGCAATCTGTTTTTCTCTCGGCACATTCTGTTCTCTCCTCTTCTGAATCCCTATTTCCTTCTGTATCTGCGAAACGTATAGCAAAGATTAAAATACGTAGCTTCCTCCGATTCCTGCTCCAGCGTCCAGGCCGGATCCCGGTCCAGGTTATGCAGGTGCGCGTCCGCCTCGTAAACGTAATCGATCCAGGTAATATAAGCCGTATCGCAATGGGGCAGAAAGTTCTCGTAGATCTCCTGCCCGCCGATGACGTACACGTCCTCGGTTTTAAAACCGCTCACCGCCGCCAGCGCCTCTTCCACGCTCCGGCAGACGACGGCCCCCTTGACGCTGTAATGCGGATCCCTCGATAAAACCAGATTGGTCCTCTTGTGCAGCGGCTGCCCTCCCGGCAGGCTCTCCAGCGTTTTCCGGCCCATGATGACCGCCTTGCCCACGGTCCCGTCGCGGAACGCCTGTTTGTCGGCGGGGATCGAAACCAGAAGCCGCCCGCCTCTGCCGATGGCCCAGTTCCTGTCGACTGCTGCGATCAGATTCATACGCATACATCCTTTCCAGCTGTCCTGTACCGCGAAATTCCTTCGGAAATCTCACGCTTCTTCCTCCGTCTGGACCGCGATCAGCTCTTTCCCGTAGGGAAGCGTCTCGATCCAGCCGCAGAAGGTATGCCATTCCTCCAGCTTATGGTTCTTCCTGGCGTAATAGATATTCACCAGCGTCTCGTAACTCAGCGTGCAGGTCCGCATCTGATTGTAGCTGGACGGCAGAAGCTGGATCAGGTCGTACCAGTCCTCTTTCTTTTTGCCGTCCATATACCGCAGGCGGATCGCCTCCAGCTCCGCCACCAGCCCCTCCAGGATCCGAAGGCCGGACGCCGTCAGATGGTCGTGGCTGAAATCGTCGACGGAGAACGGTCTGCTGTGGATCTTGTGCATGGTGCTGGTGGAATTGGCCGTCGTCGCCACTTTGTAGGTGTCGTACTCCTTCCACCAATAAAGCGGCGCGGTGATATCCACGGAAACAAAGATCTGCCGCAAAAATTTGCGGTGGTCGCTGCCGGCCAGCCTGAGCCGCTTGGCCAGAGCCATATCGTTGGGGCCCAGCATGAAATTCCCGTTCTCATCATAACCGCTGTCCATGCGCGCCCAGCTGTTCATGGGATTCCGGGCGCCCCGCATGGCGTTCTCCAGATTCATTACGCTCGTCCGTTCCAGTCTGATCATCCTGTTACCGCCTTTTGTGAAAATGTTCGTCTGTCCTTAGTTTACCATAAACAGCGGAAAAATGCAAATGGCAGCGGCGGCTGTTTCACCGCTGCAGGCGGCCTTTTCAGTCTCCGCCCGTCTTTCCCGGCCGCGTCAGGCCCATCGCTGCGTAGACCGCGTCCAGATCCAGGTGCCGCCGCAGCTGATCCGCCAGCCGGTCATATTGTTCTTCCTTATATTTTTTATAATCAAAGGTCCGGACCTGGCCGCGGGTAAGTCCCTTTGCAGCCAGCAGTCCCTCCACCAGGCCGTCCGCGACGCCGGGAGCGTCAAAGATCCCATGGACGCAGGTGCCGCAGCAATTCCCGTCGGAAATCCCCTCCTTCTTCAGGGGAAGCGGGACCCCTTTCCCGCCTGACGGTTTCTTTTGTTCCAGATAGAGAAGCGGCAGCCGGCCCTCCCTGGCCCGGGTGACGCCCATATGTATCTCATAGCCCTCGATCACTTTGCCTGTCAGCCCGGAGAACACGCCGGCCGCGTGTCCGAAGGCGCCGGTTACCTGGGAACGGACTTTTTCCGCCGTGTAAACCGTATCCGCCGGCAGAAGCTCCATTCCGCGCACCGGCGTCTGTCCGCCCGCGCTTTCGACCCCTTCCGCGTCCAGGAGCGTCATGCCCATCATCTGGTACCCGCCGCAGATGCCGAAAACCGGCGTTCCCGCGGCGGCCCGCTTCAAAACCGCCGTTTCCAGACCGCATTCCCGCATCCACAAAAGATCGTCAATGGTATTTTTCGTACCCGGGAGCAGGATCAGATCCGGCGTTCCCAGCTGGGACGCCCTCGTCACATACCGAAGCCCTACCTCCGGCATACAGGACAATGCCTGAAAATCCGTGAAATTGGAAATGCGGGGCAGGCGGATCACCGCGATATCCAGAACAGGCACCGCATCCGGGTCTCCGCCGTCCGGAGTCCCGCGGCCGCTCATACGCGTCCGGTTTCCGGAGAAACGCTCCGTCAGACTGTCCTCATCCTCAAGATCCACCTGCATATAAGGCGTGACGCCGATCACCGGAATCCCGCACAGTTTTTCGATCATCCCGATCCCCGGGTCCAGGATCGCCGGATCGCCCCGGAATTTATTGATAATCAGTCCCCGGATCCGGGCCCGCTCCTCCGGCTCCAGCAGCATCACCGTCCCGTACAGCTGCGCGAAAACGCCGCCCCGGTCGATGTCTCCCACCAGCAGCACCGGCGCGTCCAGCATCTGCGCCAGTCCCATGTTCACAATGTCGTTTTGCTTTAAATTGATCTCCGCGGGACTCCCGGCCCCTTCGATCACGATCATGTCGTAATCCGCTTCCAGCCGCCGAAACGCCGCCAGGATCTCCGGCACCAGCTTCTGCTTGAACCGGAAATAATCCCGCGCCGGCATATTGCCCATCGGCACGCCCCGGACGATGACCTGAGAGCCCATGTCCGAAACCGGCTTCAGCAGGATCGGGTTCATGTCCGCGGAAGGCTCCGTCATGGCCGCCTCCGCCTGGACCGCCTGGGCCCGTCCCATCTCCAGGCCGTCTTTCGTAATGTAAGAATTCAGGGCCATGTTCTGGGACTTGAACGGGGCAGCCCGCCAGCCGTCCTGTTTCAGGATCCGCAGAAGCCCCGCCGTCAGCAGACTCTTGCCGGCGCCCGACATGGTCCCCTGTATCATCAATGTTTTTGCCATAAAATCCTCTCCCGTCCCCTGCGCCCGCCCTATGGACGGCCGTCTGCCCGCGGCTGCCGAATCCATGGTACCGACCGCTTTATGGAGAAGCGCAAGCGGTGCGTCTGCACGTAATTTTTATTATACACCAAACGGCGGCGGTTGTTTCTTACATTTTTCTAAAAATGCAGGTTCCGGAAACCGGCCCCCTCCGCGGCAAAAAGGCGCATGGTCCATCTCCGCGGCCCACGCGCCTTCCCCGGTGTCCTTTCCTGGTTCCTTTCCCGGTGTCCTTTCATCCGCCTGCGCAGGCGAAAGCCTGTCAGACATGGAACCCATATTTTTGACACATTGCTTCCGCCCGGGCGTTCCCGAGCCGGGCCGCCTTCTCGCAGTATGCCTTCATTTCCTTTAAAATCTTATTTCTGTAAAGGATCCGAAAAACCGGTATGCTGTCATAATGTTTGCTGTATGACCGGGCTAAATAGTAGCAGGCGTCCGCGCTTGGGTCGATGTTATCGGCGGCCAGTTTCAACCATTTGAGGGCGGAAGCCCTGTCCTCCTCCACGCCGGCTCCCCGGATATAACACCGCCCTAAATGATACTGCGCGCGGGAATCTCCCTGTTCGGCCGCTTTCCTGTACCAGGCGGCCGCCTCTGCCGGGTTCTTCTCTACGCCTTTTCCATTTTCATAGCAGACTCCTAAACGGTACTGCGCCTGCATAAGTCCCTGTTCCGCCGCTTTCCTGTACCAGATTACCGCCTCAGCCGAGTCTCTTTCCACGCCTTTTCCCGAACTATAGCAGTCTGCCAAACTGTATTGGGCGTAGGCATATCCCTGCTCCGCCATTTTCCTGTACCAGATTGCCGCCTCCGCCGGGTCCTTTTCCACGCCGTCTCCCAAAATGTAGCAGTCTGCCAAACGGTACTGCGCACTCACATATCCCTGCTCCGCCGCTTTTCTGTACCAGATCATTGCCTCCGCCGGGTCCTTTTCCACGCCGTCCCCAAACGCGAAGCAGTCCCCTAAATTGCATTGCGCCGGCGCAAAGCCCAGCTCCGCCGCTTTCCTGTACCAGGCGGCTGCCTGTGCCGGATCCTTCTCCACGCCTGTGCCGCCCTCATAAAGGATCCCCAGTTTACACTGTGCCGGCGCATGTCCCTGCTCGGCCGCTTTCCTGTACCAGGCGGCTGCCTGCGTCAGGTCTTCCTCCACGCCCTCTCCTGATTCGCAGCATCTCCCCAGACTATATTGCGCCGGCGCATATCCCTGCTCCGCCGCCTCTTTATATCGAAGATACGCATCCTCTTCCGTGCTTTCCTTCCGCTCCTTTTCCACAGCTGCTTTCTCCTTTCCATCCTCTCCCGGCCGGTCCCGATGCCCCGCCCGTTTCCTTCTATTATACAAAAACAGCGGAAAATTGCAATCCATTTCCACCCGATCCCGCGGCGCACGCCTGCCAATCCCGCCCCGCTGTGCTGAATTGAGCGAAGAACCGGCTGCCGGCCAAAATCCCGGTCTCACATCCTTTTCACCAAAGGACAGGCGGACATGAGCGAAACCATCCGGATCGCAGGCGATGAAAAGGAAATCGCGGACCGGATCGCGGTCTGTCTGCCAAACGGCGGTGATACCGTACAGACCTGCCTGACCGGCGAGGACGCGCTGAAACGGATCCGGGAAACGCCTCCCGATCTGGCGGTTTTTGACGCGACGCTGCCGGATAGGGACGGATTCTCCTGCTTCTCCGCAGGAATTTCATAAGAATTTCTAAGGAAAATCCACAAAAAACATTAGGAAGAAACAAATAAACGGGACTTTCGCCTCTGGTACAATAACCGTACCGGGCGGGAGGCTTTTCGCCGTCCGGACGCACGGGGATTTTCGCCGGATCATTCCCATTATCAGAAGAAAAGAGGCGCAAGAAGCATTATGAAAAAGAGAATCGCAGTTCTGTTCGGCGGCTGTTCCGCCGAATATCCGGTTTCGCTGCAGTCGGCCGGTTCCGTTTTTGCATCGCTCAGCAGAGAAAAATATGAAAGCATCCCCATCGGGATCACCCGGGATGGACGATGGTTCCACTATACGGGAGCCTATGAACGGATCCCGGAAGACACCTGGGCCGCCGACAGCCGGCAGCTGCGGCCGCTCCGCCTGGTCCCGAACCGGCCGGGAGGATTCGTAGAGCAGACGGCGGACGGCGTCTGGCAGGCGCTTCCCGCCGACCTGGTTTTTCCGGTCCTTCACGGCAAAAACGGCGAGGACGGCACGCTGCAGGGGATGCTGGAACTGGCGGACATTCCCTTCGCCGGCTGCGGCTGCCTTTCTTCCGCCCTCTGCATGGACAAGGACCGGGCCCACCGTCTGGTCAGCCTGGCCGGGATCGCCGTGCCCCGGTCCGTTTCATTCAACCGCGGGGAACAGGAGGTGGCCCTTTCGGAAATCTCCCGGCGGCTTGCCTGTCCCCTGTTCGTCAAGCCGGTGCGGTCCGGTTCCTCCTTCGGAATCACAAAAGTCGCCGGTCCGGAGGAACTGGCCGGCGCGGTGGAAACTGCCTTCGCCCACGACAGCGAAGTGATCGTCGAGGAGGCGGTGGACGGATTCGAAGTCGGCTGCGCGGTAATGGGAACCGGCCGGCTGACGGTCGGGCGCGTGGATGAAATCGAGCTTTCAGACGGCTTTTTCGACTATACGGAAAAATATACGCTGCGCACCTCCCGGATCCATATGCCCGCGCGGATCCCAGAGGAGACGGAGCGGCGCATACAGGAAACGGCGAAAACCATCTACCGGCTCCTGGGATGTTCGGGCCTGGCGCGGGTGGATCTGTTCCTGACTCCCGGCGGGGGGATCGTTTTCAATGAGGTCAATACCATGCCGGGCATGACCGCTCACAGCCGGTACCCGAACATGATGAAGGGCATCGGCCTCTCTTTTGAGGAGCTGCTGGAGCGGATCATCGGACTGTATCTGTGAGAAGGCCGGAAATGACGCACGCAAATCGCCGGTCCGGAACCTGCGAAAAAATCAGGGGGAATACCAATGAACACAGAAAAAAATTACACAGGCATCGATCTGTTCCGGGCGGCCGCCGCGTTCCTGATCGTCGCAATCCATACGTCGCCGCTGGCTTCCTTCAGCGAAACCGGCGATTTCATCCTGACCCGGATCATTGCCCGGCTCGCCGTACCGTTTTTCTTCACGGTCTCCGGCTTTTTTACGGTTTCCCGGTACTCCTGCGGCTGCGGGAAACTGAAAGCCTTCATTTCCCATACGCTTCGCATCTACGGGGCGGCCATCCTGCTCTGCCTGCCCCTAAATCTCTACAACCATTATTTTGCAATGGACCAGCTGCTGCCGGAGCTGATCCGGGACCTGGTCTTCGACGGGACCCTGTATCATCTCTGGTATCTTCCCGCCTCCGCCGCCGGCTGCGCCATCGCCTGGCAGATGGTGAAAAAATGGGATTACGGGCGCGCGTTTGGGGCCGCCTGGCTTCTGTATCTGATCGGGCTGGGAGGGGACAGCTATTTCGGTCTGACAAAAACCGCTTCCGAACTGGTTCCGGCCCTGGGACGTTTCTATGAACTGCTGTTCCAGATCATGGACCATACGAGAAACGGCTTGTTTTTCGCCCCGCTGTTCTTCGTAGGGGGCGGGTGGATGGCGGACCGGGGCCGGACGCTTCCGCCCCGTCAGAGCCTGGCCGGAGGGTGCCTGAGTCTCGTCCTGCTGTTTTTTGAGGCGATGACGCTCCGCTGCCACGGCTGGTCCCGCTTCGACAGCATGTACCTGTTCCTGCCGCTCTGCGTTTTCTTCCTGTTCCAGCTTCTTCTGCGCGCCCGGGGCAGGCGGTTCCGCGGCCTGCGGACCTTTGCTCTTTTCGTCTATCTCCTCCATCCGCTGACGATCGCGGCGGTCCGTCCCCTGGCCCGGCTGCTGCGCCTGCAGGAACTGCTCATTGAAAACAGCGCCGTGTATTTTCTGGCGGTCTGCCTGCTCACCAGTCTCCCGGCAGCCGTCATGGTCCTGCTGGAAAACCGTCTCCTGCGCCGCCGCAGACAAAATGCGCCGCCTGCGCAGACCCAACGGGCCTGGATTGAGATCGATCCGGGAAACCTGCTCCACAACGCCCGGACGCTTAAGGCGCTGATGCCCTCCGGCTGTGAACTGATGGCCGTCGTCAAAGCCGCCGCCTACGGCCACGGCGCTTATTACGTGGCGTCTGCGCTGGAACAAGCGGGCGTCCGTTCATTTGCCGCCGCCACCCTCGACGAGGCCGTCGCGCTGCGCGGCTATGGAATCCGCGGGGAGATCCTGATTCTCGGCTATACGGATACGGCCCGGGCCACAGAACTGAAACGATACAAACTGACCCAGTCCCTGATCAGCCTGGACTACGCCGAGGCCCTGAACCGCCGGGGGATCCGAGTAAACGTGCATATAAAGATCGATACCGGTATGCACCGCCTGGGCCTGCCCTGGGACCGGCCGGAAGAGACGGAACAGATCTTCCGAATGAAAAATCTGCATGTCTGCGGCCTGTTTTCCCATCTGTGCTGCGCCGACAGCCTAACGCAGGAGGATGCGGATTTTACCGGAGAACAGATCGCCCGCTTCCAAAGCCTGATCCGCAGGCTCCGGGAAGACGCGCTTCCCGTCCCCCGAATCCACATTCAGAGCAGCTGCGGACTTCTCAATTATCCGGAGCTGCGCTGCGATTATGTCCGCGCCGGCATCGCGCTGTACGGCGTTTCCTCCGCTCCGGACGTTCCGACGCAGCTTTCCCCGCCGCTTCGTCCCGTCCTCTCCCTGAAAGCCAGAGTCGTGCTCATCCGGACGCTGCGTGCCGGAGAAAGCTTCGGCTACGGCAGGGCCTTCACCGCTGCCTGCGACACCCGCCTGGCAATCCTGGCCATCGGCTACGCGGACGGCTTTCCGCGGAATCTTTCCTGCGGCAAAGGCCGGGTCCTGATTCATGGCCAGTCCGCTCCCGTAGCCGGCCGCGTCTGCATGGACCAGCTGGCCGCCGATATCACCGGCCTTTCCGGCGTCGCCGTCGGAGATACCGCGACCCTGATCGGCTCTGACGGGGAGCTGGAACTGTCTGCGCCGGAGGTCGCCGGGGCCGCTTCCACCATCAGCAACGAACTTTTAAGCCGGCTTGGCGCCCGGCTGCCGGTCCTCGTCCGCGAAACTTAAGCCTCAGTGCTCGAAGCCTTGGGGATACGGCCCCTGCATCCGGTTGGGCAGACCGCTTTTTTCGTCGAAGCTGACTTCGAAGAAACGTCCGTCCTCCAGAAACAGCCGCACGTCGCCGCTCAGGCCCCAGCCGGCCGAAACGATTCCGCCCTCCTGCAGAAAAGCGAGCTGTTCGTAAGTCCAAAGGGCCAGCGCCTGTTTATCTTCCGTATCCACCGCCATCTTTTCCGGTTCCAGCGGCGACCATTCCACCCAGTCCTGCTTCCAGGAAAGATGAATGCCGCCGATCACGTTTTCTCCCGCTCCCCAGCGTTCTCCCCGGTCAATGCAGAAAAAGCTGTTTTCGCAGTCCGGCTCCAGACCGAAATAGACGCTGTACTGCGTGGCCTTCGCATAACACCGCCGCGGCACATAGCCGGTCAGCTCCCAGAGGCACTGGAGCCCCCTGTATGCCAGCTGCCGCTGGCTGGGCGCACCTTCTGCCCCGGGAAACGGCAGATCCGGGTCGCCGGTATCGGTATACCCCTCCGGCACGAAACAAACCACCGCCTCCTGCACTTCCGGGGCCACGTCCTCCATTCCGGCGGAGGAACAGGGGAGGAGCTGCCGGATCAGTTCTCCGTTCCACAGATGCCGGTAATCGGCCTCCGTACCGTCAGGCGCCGTCAGGATCACCGCCGCTTCTCCCGTATTGTCGTTCGTTACGGACCTGCAGGACAAAGTATACCGGCCCGGATATTCGATGCTGTAAGCGGTGTATTCCTCCACGCCCCGGTCGAAGACCGCAGGCGCTTCATAGGGGGAATCGAAGCTCAGGATCTCGTTTTCCCCGTCGGAATCCAGATCGGCTTCCACCGGCTCCCCCTGAAAGAGCGCCAGCATGACCGGGACCCGGCGCTTTTCATCCACCGCAAAATAGTAGGTATCCTTGCTGTCAAACATCCAGGAACTGCAGGTCAGCTTGCAGCCCTGATATCCCAGCGCCTCAAAAAACGCCAGACGGGGATTGCCCGCGTCGGGCTCGTCTTCCTTCAAACGGGCGATGACCGTGTACTGCTTTTTTCCCTCCGTCTCCTGTCCGGAATCGTAGGCCGCCAGGAGATGCCATAGGGGCCGTCCCAGGTCGTCCGTATAGGTGCTGCGCTCCCGGTAGAAGGAGAGCGTAAACTCCGAATCGGGAAAACGATATTGAAACAGCAGATTTTCCTCCACGGTCTCCGCGTCCGCAGGAACATCGTAATTTGCGTAGGAGCCGAACCGACGGCAGTCCTCCGCCCGGACCGTCAGGGTCTCCGGGAACGCTTCGCTCCCGTTTTCCTCATAGGAAGGTCCGGCCGTTTCGGTTTCGTCCGCCTCTGTTCCGGCCGCCCCAGCCCCGGTATCTTCCCCGGAAAACGCGGTCGGTTCCTCCCTGCCGGAGTCTGTCGTCTCTTTTCCGTCCTCCTGCCGCGTCTTCGCCCCGGCGGCAGGAGCCGCTTCCCCGCCGCGCTGTCCCGCGCCGGTCCCCGTCTGCGCTTCTTTTCCGGACAGCTGCGTGGAAACGGCCGCCTGCTCCGGTCCCTCTCCAGACGGGCCGGGGACGCTCTTTCCCGGCCGGGTCCACACGCTGACTGCCAATGTGACGGCCGCGCCAATCAGACACCCGATCACAAGCCCGGCCGACAAAAACTTCCCGACACGCGGGTCTTTCCGCAGGGACCCGGGGCCGCCGTCCCGCGCTTCCTGCGTCTGCTCCGCGGCTTCCTGCCCCCGACCGGGATCCGGCTCCCGTCCCGCAGCCGGATAAACAGCCGGGCCGTCCGCGGCGGTTTCCTGCTCGTTTGGTGAGAAATTCTCGCCGGCCTGTTCCGCATCTTCCCCGCCGTTTTTCTCTTCCTGCCCTATTCTGCCGGGGATCCCGCTCCCCGCCGTCTCCTCTTCCGCCCTTTCCGGCGGACATTTCTTCTGCGCCGCAGCCCCCGCGCCGCTTTCTGCCGTTTCCCCCAGGGTCAGCGCCTGCAGGTTTGTCCGCAGCACCTGCGCCAGACGGATCAGATTATCGGTGCTGGGCCGGCTCTGTCCCGTTTCCCATTTGCCGACAGCCTGCCGGCTCACGTCCAGCGCCTCAGCCACCTCTTCCTGGGTCAGCCCCGTCTGTTCCCTGGCCAGACGGATGCGGTTTGCCATCGTATCTTCAGCGGTATGTTCCATTTATGCCCCTCCTGTTGTATGGATGCCTCTATCCTACCAGCCAAACGGGCCATTTTCCACCAACTGCCCCCAAAAATCCCGGCAACTATTGGTTGCGCGGCCCGATTCAAAGAGCTGCATCCCCCAAAAACGCTCAAAAGGGACTGCCGCAAGGCCGGATCTGTCCCGCGGCAATCCCCGTTCTGTTCTCTGTCCCGCGCCGGAAAACGCTCCCGTCACGCCTCTTTCCGATCCAGGATCTCCATAAACTCCTGTCCGGTTATGGTCTCTTTTTCATAGAGATACTGGCTGATCTCATCCAGCTTCCGCCGGTTCTCCGCAAGCAAAGCGTAAGCTTTCGCGTGCTGGGCCTTCACCAGCTCCACCACCTTCGCGTCTACGGCCGCGGCCGTCGTCTCGCTGCAGGTCAGGCTGGCGTCGCCGCCCAGATAGGCCCCGTTTACGGTCTCCAGCGCTACCATATCGAAATCCTCGCTCATGCCGTAGCGCGTGACCATGGCGCGGGCCAGCTTCGTCGCCTGTTCAATATCGTTGCTGGCGCCGGTAGTCACAGAGCCGAAGACCAGCTCCTCCGCAGCCCGCCCGCCGGTAAAGGTGGCGATCTTGTCCAGCAGCTCCTCCCTGCTCAGGAGGGCGTGGTCCCCGTCCTCCACCTGCATGGTGAATCCCAGCGCGCCGGAAGTCCTGGGCACGATCGTGATCTTCTGCACCGGGGCGGAATGGTGCTGCAGCGCGGCCACCAGCGCGTGCCCCACCTCATGGTAGGCCACGATACATTTTTCCTTCTCGCTGAGGATCGCGTTCTTTTTCTGGGCCCCCGCCAGGATGGTATCGACGGCCTCCTGCAGATCCGGCTGCGTCACGACCTTCCGTCCGTGGCGGACCGCTCCCAGGGCGGCCTCGTTGACGATATTGGCCAGCTCCGCGCCGGAAGCGCCGGGCGTCATGCGGGCTACCACATTAAAATCGCATCCCGAATCCAGCTTTACCTTCCTTCCGTGCAGCCGCAGGATCGCCTCGCGCCCCGCCAGGTCCGGCAGCTCCACCGGAATACGGCGGTCGAAACGGCCCGGCCGCAGAAGCGCGGGGTCCAGAGATTCCGGGCGGTTGGTGGCGGCCAGGATCACAACGCCTTTGGCCGCGTCAAAGCCGTCCATTTCCGTCAGAAGCTGGTTCAGCGTCTGCTCTCGCTCGTCGTTGCCGCCGAACCCGCTGCCGCTGTCGCGTTTTTTGCCGATGGTATCGATCTCATCGATGAACACGATGCAGGGCGCTTTCTCGCCTGCCTGCTTGAACAGGTCCCGGACCTTGCTGGCGCCCATGCCCACGAACATTTCCACAAATTCGCTGCCTGCAATGCTGAAGAACGGCACCTCCGCCTCGCCTGCCACAGCGCGGGCCAGAAGCGTTTTGCCGGTGCCGGGAGGCCCCACCAAAAGCGCCCCTTTGGGCATCTTGGCGCCGATCTCCTCGTATTTTTTCGGATCATGCAGAAACTCCACGATCTCCTGCAGACTTTCCTTCGCCTCTTCCTGGCCGGCCACGTCGTTAAACCGTATGCCGGTCTTATCGTCCAGAACGTATTCCTTCGCGCCGGATTTCCCGCCGAACATCATGGCATTCATCCCGCCCTCGCCCATCTGCTTCGTGATGCGCCGGCTGAACCAGGTTGCAAGCAGGATCAAAGGCAAAAACGGCAGGATCCAGTTGGTCAGCAGATACTCCAGAACCCCCTGTTTCCGGTAAATACGGTCGAAGCTGACTCCCGCGGTTTCCAGCCGCTCCACGATCGCGTAATCCTGCGGGATCGCATTAGTCTGATAAAGCCGGTCCTCGTTGTCGATAAAATAGATCTGCTCATCTTCCAGCTGGACCACCTTCAGCTGATTTTTCTCCAGCATACTGATAAACGTGCCGTAATCCACTTCCTGAACCTGCGACTTCAGGATGGACGGAAACAAAAACGTGTTCAGCAGAAGCATGATCAGGATGACGAGGCCGTAGGAAACCAGAAACGGCTTCTGTTTTCTGCGCTTATCCTGATTCGGATCCGATTGCTGCATAATAAAACCTCCTTATCCGTTTTCATCATACGGCGACGGCCTCTCCCAAAGCCGCCGCCCGAATTTTCCGGCCATGACAGAACCCCCCGTATCTGCATTTGCCGGATTTTTTCTTCGTAAATGATTATACGAGGGAAATGTCTGCGTGTCAAGCCCGCGGACGGGGATTTCACAGAATGTTCAGAATTTAACGGAGCGCTGTTTTCCGGATTTTTTTCATCTTCTGAACCGTCAGCTCCGTATAAAACTGTCCGTCGCCGAACACGACGAATTCGGCGATACACCCCTCCGGCACCGAAAACGAGAACTCTTTCCGTGAAAAATCACAAAACCCGGAACCGCATTTCTGCCCTCCGGGTAATCGATCGTCTGTGCCGGACTCTCAAGGTCTCAGAACTCCTCTTCCTCATCCGTATGGAATACCGCGTTCCGCACGATCTCCACGAAATCCCTGGTATAATGGGAAACGTAGCTTCCTTTCCGGAACGCCGCCACAAAATCAGAGGTGACCCGCGGTTCGCCGAAACTGTAGCAGTCGATCGGCAGTTTCTTCACGCGGTGCCGCAGATGCGTCTCGAAAATAAACGCGATGCCGTAGCCCACCGACACCAGCTCCATGATCGCCGGAAGACTGCCGGTATACAGAACATTTTCCAGCTGGATCCCGTGATCTTTCAGGTAATTGTCCATGATCTGCCGCGTGCGGTGCTCCGGTTTCATCATCAGAATCCGCTCCTTTTTCAGAAGCCCCACATCCAGCTTCGGGTAACGGCTGGCCGGATTGGGCGCGGCGAACCGGCCGATGGGATGATCCCGGCAGGTGCAGATCAAAAGCTCCTCCTCCCGCATCAGCGTCTCATATTCGATCTGCGGATTGGAAACGCTGGGCTTGCTGTAAAACGCCACCTCCACCTGGCCGTCCAGCAGGCGGCGGTCGTTCTCATCGGAGGAGCCTTCAAATATATTCACCTTCACGTTGGGGTACCGGTCCTGAAATTTGGGCAGCGTGCAGGGAAGCATGTAGATACCGCGCATATTGGCGAACGCCACATTCAGCACGCCTATGTCGCGGCGGATGATATCGGCCAGTTCCGCGTCCAGATCGCCTTTCAGCTGAAGAATCTGAATGGCCTTTTCCACGTACCGCTCCCCAGCATAGGTAGGGACGTATTTATGGCCGATCTTCCTGAACAGCTTCAGCCCCAGTTCATCCTCCAGCGTGATCAGGAATTTGCTGAGGGTCGGCTGCCCCACATAAAGGGATTCGGCCGCCTTGGTGATATTCTGATACTTCGCTATGGCCAAAATATAATTCAGTTCCCGAAAATCCATGACTTCCTCCTGTTCCGGAAGCTTCTGCGCCCCGCAAGATGCTTCCGTCTTCTGTTTTCGCCTCTTATCCTCCGCTGTCTCCGGACCGTTGCTCCCGCAAGCCGGTCCGCCTATGATCTCCTAAGTATAATCATAACACAATCCGGCCCGGAAGGAAATTCAAAAAAGGCATAGTTTTCATCCAAATCAGGAATAGTTGTGAAATATACTTGAAATCTCATCGCTGTTTCTGTGCACTTTGCACATAATTATTCCTTTTTATCATGGAAAGAATCCGATACATGAATTTCACTTTTCGTCATTCCGATGCTAACATAGAACCATCAGAAAACATACCGAAAAGGCGGCCCGGCCAACCGCCCGATCCGGCAGGCGGCAAAAACGCTGCGCAGATTTTCTGCGGAAATCAATCAGAAAGATGGAGGGTTTTATCATGCAAACCAAGGAAACATACCGTCTTCCCGTCACGATCATGCGGGGCGGAACCAGCAAGGGAGTCTACATCCTGGAATCAGAGCTTCCACAGGACCGCGAGGCCTGGGAGCCTCTGCTTCTGCGCCTGATGGGAAGTCCCGATCCGAAACAGATCGACGGTCTGGGCGGCTCACAGTCCGTGACCAGCAAGGTCGCCATTGTCAAACGCTCCTCCCGTCCCGACGCGGACGTGGACTACACCTTCGCCCAGGTATCCGTCGACAAACCCCTGGTCAGCTACAAAGGAAACTGCGGAAATATTTCCTCCGGCGTGGGACCGTTCGCGATCGAAAAAGGGCTTGCGGAGGTCCGCGGAGACATAACGCCGGTGAGGATTTACAATACCAATACGGATAAGATCATCATTGCGGACGTACATACGCCCGGCGGCAGGGTGGAATATGAGGGAGACTTTGCGATTGCCGGCGTGCCCGGAACCGCTTCCCCGATCCGTCTGAAATTCGTAAAGCCGTCCGGAACGCTGGGGAAAGGACTTTTGCCCACCGGAAATGCCGTTGATACACTGGAGGTGCCGGGCTACGGCCCCGTAGCGGTTTCCATCGTGGACGCGGCTAATCCTCTGGTCTTTGTAAAGGCCGCCGATCTGGGACTGACCGGCCGGGAACTGCCGGATGAGCTGAACGCGGCCCCGGAGAAACTGGAGCTGCTGGAAAAAGTACGCGGGCTGGCAGCGGTAAAACTGGGTCTGACCAATGATTATACCAGTTCTGCCTGGGATACCCCCGGCATCCCGAAAATGACCTTCGTGGCGGAGGCGGCCGACTACACGGCGGCGGACGGCAAAGAGATCCGGAAAGACTCCATCGACCTTCTGTCCCGGATGATGTCCATGCAGAAGACCCATCCCAGCTACGCCATGACCGGCGCCATGTGTACGGCAGCGGCGGCGGTTGTGCCGGGAAGCATTGTCAATCAGGTGCTCTCCCCCTCTGCGGATACCCAGTTTATCCGGATCGGCCATCCCGGAGGCATCCTGGAATGCGGCGTGGACTATCAGGAACAGGGGCCGGTTCCCCAAATCGACGATACGTTCGGTTTCCGCACCGCCAACCTGCTGCTGGACGGAACGGCGCGGATTCGGCTTTAGCATCCGCTTTCTGCCGCCCGGCAGGCGCATTTTTTACCGTTTACGGAAGATTTTCCTGTTTGCGACAAACAGAATTTTAATTGGAGGATTTCAATCATGACAGAGTTTTTAACTCCCTATATGCCGGCCATCTCCCTGATTGTACTGGCCATCGTTGTAGCCATCGGCTTCATCAAGAAAGTAAACTTAGGCTTTTTATCCCTGGGCGTGGCCTTTATCCTGGCCACGGTCGGAGGCCTGAAGGCTTCCGCTGTCACAGGAGGATTTTCCAGCTCCATGTTCGTCACGCTGGTCGGCGTCACCTTCCTGTTCGGAATGGCGTCCCAGAACGGCACGCTGGATCTGTTTTCCAAAAAGGTGGTTGCCCTGGTCGGCAAGCGCACCGTACTGATTCCGATCCTGATGTTCGTCCTCTCGGCGTTCATCTCCGCCATCGGCCCCGGCCATATCGCGGCCGGCATCCTGATGACCACGTTCGCCGTGTACCTGGCCTTTGAAATGAAGATCAACCCCATGGTCACCGCGCTTTTCGCCAAGCTGGGCGCCAACGCCGGCTGCGCTTCCCCCCTGTCCCTGACGGGCATCCTGGCCAAGGAGCTCTCCGAACCCCTGGGCTACAGCGGCTTTTCCGCCCACCTGTTCCTCTCCACGCTGCTCTCCGGCTTTGTGTTCACCGTCGTGATCTACATCGCCTACAAGAGCTACAAGGTCAAGGCCGACAATCCTTTGAAATGGTCCGAGATCCCGAAATTCAACCGCAACCAGAAGCTCACGGTAGCCGCCATCATCATTATGGTCATCTGCTGCATCGGCTTCAAGTTTGACACCGGCCTGTTTGCTTTCATCATGGCCTCCATCCTGATCCTGGCGGGAGCTGCCGACGAGAAAAAGGCCATCAAGGGCATCCCGTGGGGCACCCTGATCTTCATCTGCGGCGTCGGCGCGCTGGTCAGCGTCATCGACAAGCTGGGCGGCATCAACATGATCTCCGACTTCCTCACCAGCTTCATGGGCGAGAAGACCGCGGTTCCCATCATGGCGGCCACCTCCGGAATCCTGTCCTGGGTCAGCTCCACCACCGGCGTCGTAATGCCCGCCCTGTACCCCATTGCGGATCAGGTGGCGCAGCAGTTTAGCAGCGTAAGCTATGTCGAACTGATCTCCGCGATCACGGCCGCTTCCTTTGCGGCGGCCATCAGCCCCCTGTCCACCGGCGGCGCGATCATCATGTCCTCCTACTCCGCGGCCAAGGAGACCACGACCGGAGAAATGAACAAAATGTTCCGCACCCTGTTCCTGCTGTCCGTAGCCAACGTAAGCATCAATGTGCTGATGGCGGCGCTGGGCGTATTCAATCTGGGCGGGCTGTTCAGCTAAAGCCCGCCGTATTGACGACATTTTTCATTTCAGCTGTATACCTATACTCTATCATACGGCCCCTGCCGGAGCATGCCTCCGGCAGGGGCCGTATGATAGTCATGGGTGGGGGCGGCTTTTCGGGACGGCGGGGAAAGGATAATCGCGTTCACCTTTTTATGCTGTCAAACAGTCCGAAAATTTGTCCATTTACTTTTTTGCGAACCCTATTTTTACTTCCTCTGCATTTTCTACTGTTTTCAGACAACTTTTTGATTTTCTGACAGCCGTGCCTTCGATAACCTTTCATGCCAAACTGACGGCATTGCTCGTCATATATCAAAGTTTTGACAGAGCCGGCATTTTAAATCAAAACCGAAAATAGATAAACGGATTATATCCGCTGGCCATCATCTCGCAGACGGCCAGAAAAAATGTTCCGAGCACCAGAAGATCCGACAGGACTCCAAGCCGCTTCTCTTCCATTTTCCTGCTGATCTGTTCGATTACAGGGGTACAAAACAGAAACGATACGGCAAACAGAAAGAGAAATCTGCCTCCCGCGATCAGTTCCATCAGCTCCCGTTCATGACTCGTTCCCAGGATCGAAGGCAGAAACAGATCCTTTAGGTAAACCGCCGCTGCCGAAAGATTCTCCGCCCGGAAAATGATCCATCCGACCGCCACCACCACAAGTACATACAGATGCTTCATGAACCCCGGTAGTTTCTCGAGTATTTTACCCCATCTGAACCTTTCCAGGATCAGAAATACGGCAAAATAGATTCCCCACAGCAAATACGTCCAGCTGGCTCCGTGCCAAAATCCGGTCAGCGCAAAAACAATCAACAGGTTCAGGCATGTCCGTTTAATTCCCCGCCTGCTTCCGCCCAATGGAATATACAAATAATCCCTAAACCACGAGGAAAGACTGATGTGCCATCTGCGCCAGAAATCCCGGATGCTTCCGGCAATATACGGATGATCGAAATTCTCCGGAAACCTGAATCCGAATATTCTTCCCAGACCGATCGCCATGTCCGAATAAGCCCAGAAGTCGAGGTAGAGCTGAAACCCGTAGCACAGCAGCCCCACCCATGCGTAAAGAAGCCCCCTGCCGCCCTCAAGCACAAAAGCCAGATCCGCCGCCTTCCCCATAGAATTAGCCAGGAGAATTTTCTTCGAGAAACCGACCATGAACCGAAAGAGCCCCTCATAAATATCTTCAAGCGTTGTCCTCCGGCAGGCAATCTCCCGCTGCACATCGCTATAACGCACGATCGGTCCTGCAATCAGCTGAGGAAACAACATGATGTAAAGTGCCAGATCCGCAAGTCTCTCCTGACAGGGAACCTGCTTGCGGTAAAGGTCAATCTGGTAGGACAATATCTGAAATGTATAGAAAGATATCCCTATCGGCAACACGATTTCGGGAATCACAGATTTTGCTGGCTGCCCTGTTACAACCCCCCAAAGTCCTGCTGCCGTATTTCCTATCAGATTCATATATTTGAATATAAACAGCAGACCAAGATTAAATATAACTCCCAGCAGGAACCATTGCCGGCGGCTCCTGTCTCCTGCCCGGTCCATCCGAAAACCCACGCCCCAGTTCACTACCACCGAAATTGCCAGCAGGCACAGGCATCCCACGCCTCCGCAGGAGTAAAACAGCACAGAGCAGAACAACAGCGCCATATTCTTCGCGCGCATCCGTCCGGTTGCGGCCGCCGCGGCGTAGCACAGAAACGTAAATGGTAAAAACAGGAAAAGAAACAAAGGCGATGAAAATACCATACTAATCACCTCCCTGCGTTTTAAGCCCGGCCGCCTGCGGATTTTCCAGAATATAATCAAGGAATCCGAAACTCATACTGGGAATGGACGGCTCATTCACTTCAAGGATCACGATATCAATGTCCTCAAAAAGTGCCGCCATATCCGCCTCCGCATAATCATGGAACTGGACTACACTGCTGAAACGATTTGTGAACAGCTGCGCATTTTCCATATAAACATCTTTACCGAAATACCCGCTGCGAATCAGCATGGACAGCGTCTGGCCCATAAAACTCCCGCCTCGCATCAGCACTCCCGGCGCATCCGTCTCCGCATCCGTTATCGTGATCACAGGCTCGTAATAATCACCATAGGGTTTCATCAGCAGATTAAAAACACTTACTGCGTCGGAATCCGGATAGACCGGCGTTTCGCACGGTACCGCTTCCACCGTGATCTCAGGCAGATTGCAGCCGCTCTTTTCTTCCAGCCAATCACCAAAGGCGGCTCCGACGCTGTTTCCCACATAAACACTCCAGTGCACATTCGTATCGTAAAACAACGGGACCCGCGAGTCAAACGAATGGGTGCCAAGATATTCAATGCTGTCAAAATAATCCAGTCCACTCGTCTTAAGCTGACCGATCAGCCGTTCATAATTGCCATCTCCCCTCGCGGGAGCCATCACTCTGTCAGCCCACGGCAGTTCGTCCTCATAATACCGCACTTTACAGGGTGTGATAAAGAGATACATCTGCCTGCCATTCTCCTCCAGAAGATCTCTGAAGCGTATAAGCTTATCCGTCAGCTCTGAGGCGTATTCCTCCGATACCGGCTCGTCATACTGCATATATGCGCCTACATTACCCCAGGTAAACAGATTCCGGCTGCTGTTCATACTGTAATTGTTATTTGGGACAGTCTTAAAGACAGAAAACATAATCTGATTCCGAAGACGTACCAGAAACGGCTTCCCTGGCAGATTTTGCTCCACATATTCACTGAGCGCAGACTGAAATTCCCCGCTCATCAATGAATCCACTGTTACGGGCGGAAGTTCCGTCATCACAGATACGCCGGACAACGCCAACGCGGCGTCCGTCCAGCCAAGAAGGAAGGGAGACACCAGAATTGTTGCCGCTAATATGATAAATAACAGATAACGTTTACCGGTCATCATAAGCTAAACTCCTAAAAGACCCTGAACATAAGTCCGGGGTCTTTCTATGAACAACATCAAATTTCACAAAAATACCTTTAGTTGTTGATCAGCTTCTCATTCTCGTTGTTCCAGCTGTAAAGCTTGCGGATCTCCTCGCCGATCTTTTCGGACGGATGCTCCGCGGCTTTCTTGCGCATGGCCTGGAAATGTACCTGGCGGCCGGCCGGGGACATGTCAAGCAGGAATTCCTTGGCGAAGGTGCCGTCCTGGATGTCGGACAGGATCTTCTTCATGGTCTTCTTGGTCTCCTCGGTGATCAGCTT
>CANQUA010000025.1 GCA_947626915.1 uncultured Lachnospiraceae bacterium | reverse complement strand
CGCCTGTGGAAACGCCTTCTTCTACGGTTACTTCATACACATTGCCATTGACTGTGATCGTATAATTTTTCATGATTCAGAATCCTCCTAATATAATTTACGCATTTTTCCACTTGCTGCCCGGCACGCGCCGGATGGAGCGGACCACCAGACCGTCCGCCGATACATTTTCCGAAGCCACCGCGATCGCCGCGGTAATCACCGCCACCAGTTCCAGATCGTCAGTCACATCCTCTTCCACCGCTTCGGGAGCGGGAGCAGGGACCGGCGCTGCCGGAACCGCGGCCGGCGCGGGAGCGGATTTCTCTTTCATCTTCTTTTCAATAACGCTGATATACTTAAAGCAGCTGATCAGAAGGCTGATAAAGATCAGTACGATAAATACGGTGCCCATGCCCATCAGGGTGTTCAGCGCCGCCTTGGTCATCGTCTCGCCCAGGGTATACTCGGGATTGAACGTCATGGACGTGATCTCCGACAGTTCCTCGTCCAGATCGACGACAAATTCGCATCTGCGATTCTCGAACTGCGCCCAGACGCTCACCTCGTAGCCGTCGTCCGTCTCCGAGACGCTGCTTCCCTGCAGCAGGGACACAAACGCTCCCAGATCGCCCTGGAGGCTCAAATAACTCTCGACGCCCGCCAGCACGCCCGGCGTCGCCGCCTGCTGGTCAACGATCGCGTTCAGATCGCTCTGGGACATGGAGGTAACCTCCTGCAGAAGTCCCTCGCCGGTCTGGGCCAGATACGCGCTCAGGGACGGATCCATGCTGCTGCCGGACGCGCCCGATTTTGAACATCCGGCCAGGGAAAACAGGCACAGAGCCACGCAAAGTATCCAAACGAATTGCTTTTTAATCTGTTTCATACGCCTGTCACCTCGCCTCAGATCGTGCCGTGTTTCTTAGCCGGACGATCCTCTCTCTTTGTGAATAACATCTCAAACGCGGCGATCACACGCTTCCTGGTGTCCTCCGCGGAAATAATATCATCGACATAGCCTCTTTTGGCAGCCGCCTGCGCGCTGGACTGAAGCTCCTGATAAGCCGCGGCTTTCTCACGGATCAGCGACACGGCGTCGTCCGCTTTCGCGATCTCGTCCGCGTACATGATCTTAACCGCCGCCGTCGCGTCCATCATGCCGATCGCCGCTTCCGGCCATGCGTAAACGATATCCGCGCCGATCGATTTGCTGCACATGGTCAGATACGCGGTGCCGTAAGCCTGCCCAACGACTACGGTCACCTTCGGAACGTCCGCGCCCGCATAGGCCGCGGTCAGCTTCGCGGCTGCCTTCGCCAGACGGCGCTCGTTGCACTTGTCGGCCTTATAGCCCTTCACGTTCACCAGAGTCAGCACCGGGATATTGAACGCATCGCAGAAGTTCACAAATTCCGCCGCTTTCCGGCATCCGTCAGCCGTCAGGACCGCTTCGTATTCAGCTTTCTTCTCTCCGTTCTCATCCAGGCTCTCGCTTCGGTTCGCGACGCAGCCCACAGTATTGCCGTTCAGGCGGATAAAACCGGTCGCCATGGACGGAGCGTACATCGCTTTCGTCTCGACGAAAAGGCCGCCGTCGGAGATCTGCGAAAGAGCCGCGGCCGTATCGCCGGCAAATCCCTCCAGTCCCGCGCACACGCGGTTCAGATCGTCTTCGCAGGGACCGTAGGACAAATCATCTTCATTGTTGGCGGGAAGAACGGAAACCAGCTCGCGGATCTGCTCCAGAATCTCATCCTCGCTGCCCACAAAATCCACCACGCCGGCTTTCTCGCTCTGGAATTCGGCCGCCGCGGTATCGCATTTGCCCGTATAATTGCCGTCGAGGGCGTTGGGTGAGCTGACAAACAGCTTCGCTTTCTTCGCCTCCATAAACGTGAAGTCCGACATCGCCGCCGAAACCGCCATGCCGCCGCCGCAGGAACCGAAGATCGCCGAGATCTGCGGAATCACGCCGGAAGCCATGGTCTGGCTCAGATACAGCTGGCCGAAGCCATGCAGCGCGTCCGTGGCCTCCTGAAGCCGCAGGCCCGCGCAGTCCACCAGGCCGATGACCGGCGCGCCCATCTTCATGGCCATGGAATAGATGTTCGCGATCTTTTTCGCGTGCATCTCGCCCACGGAGCCGCCCAGCACAGACGCATCCTGGCTGTAGACATAGACAAGGCATCCGCCAATGGTGCCGTAGCCAGTTACGACTCCGTCAGCCGGCGTATCCTTGCCTGTCATGTTGAAATCGGTGGCTCTCGCTGTCACATAAGCGCCGACTTCAACAAAACTGTTTTCATCAAGCAGCTTCGCAATCCTGCTGCCTGCTGAAGTTTGTGCTGAATTACTCATTTTGCAGTCCTCCATTTAGAAATATTTTGTGGACAATGCGGCCGTTTCTGCACCGGCAGCCTGTCCGGTAAATCCAATCTCTGCCGATTTTAATTGTATAACAGGAACAGACGGATTTCAAGCAGATTTTCCAAAAATATCACGCGAAAAAACAAAATACACACTGGTTTTTCCTGTTCATCTGCCGCGGGCCGAAAACGGACGTTCTCCGTCACGGAGCGGTACGCTCAGTCTCCCTGCCCGCCGCCGTCTTCCTGATGCGGTCCGGCTTTTTTCACTTCCTGCGCAGGCCCGCTCCGCAGGATCATCACAGACAGCGCGATCAGCGCCAGGATCACCGCAATACATGTTTTTCCAAGCAGCGTATAATGATAGGTAGTGCTGCCGATTCCTCCGAAGGAACCTATGGTATTAAGCAGGAATGTCCAAAAGCATACAAAAAACATCAGAAGCAGTTCAAACTGCAGTACAAGGATCCTCCCGAATCGTTTAGGGATAAAACAGGCAAAAAGGGCAGCCGCCGTCAGACACACGGTGATCGGATGCGCCAGGGAAGAATACTTCAGAAACCCGCCCTCAAGATCACCCCAGTCAACATAAGGGACAAAGTTTCCCACTATACACGGGCCAAAAAGCATGGCAAGCAAAACCAAATGCAGCCCTATCCGCAATAACTTGATCTTTTTCATTTCGCGCCTCCGTTTTCCCATCATTGTCTGCTGAAAAAAGAAATATATCGCACTTATAGTAACATTTTTGTAAAGTGATGTCAATAAACCATAAAATTGAATCCGGCCGCCGGTTTCCAAAAGGGATTCCGCATTCCCCGCAACATTTTTCTTTACTTCCGGGGATTTGCGTGTTAAAATAAACTCCATACTTTAATCCTAAGAAGGGGGCGGTCTCATGGCGCAGGACAATACCAATTATATCTGGAAGGACCGGAAGCATCATCTCTGGTTCCCGTGGAGCTTTACCGTGTATTACATTGAAGACGATCGTCTGATGATCCGGACGGGTCTTTTGAATACCAGCCTGGAGGAAACTCTCCTCTACCGCATCGTAGACATTTCCTGCCGGCAGACGCTGGCCGGCAAAATCTTCGGCACCGGCAATATCGTTATACATACCAAGGTGGACGCCACGGCGGAGATCATCCTGCAGAACATTAAAAATCCCATGGGAACCGTCCGGCTGCTTTCCCAGACCGTGGAAGCTTCCCGCCAGAGCCGCAACGTCGTCGGCAAAGAATTCTACGGCGGACGGCCCATGGTCGATCTGGACGGTGACGGAATCCCGGATTACGAGCAGCGTCCGGATTAGACTTCAGGAGAACGAGGGTACATTCCGGCTGACAGAGCCGCTCTGCCGCATACACAGGGCGGTTTTTCTGCGGCCTTTTGGGGACAATGGAAACGGGAGATACGGCGGCAGCGGTCCGGACAGCGAAAAGCGCCGCAGGCAGGCGTTCCGCTTTTTTTGCGGATTCCGTCTCCCTGCCGGGAAACGCGGGGTAACCGGCCGTCCGAACGGCCGCATAGAAATAAGACAGATTAGGAGAATACACTGACATGGGACTGGAATTCATCAATAAACTTCCCACACCTGCCGAGATCCGGGAGCAGTTTCCTCTGCCGCACGGCCTGGAAGCGGTCAAAGCCAGGCGCGACGAGGAAATCCGCAAAGTGCTGACCGGCGAAAGCGGCCGCTTTCTCGTGATCATCGGCCCCTGTTCCGCCGATCATGAAGACTCGGTGCTGGAATATGTAAGCCGCCTGGTACCGATCCAGGAAAAGGTGAAGGACAAGATCATTATCATCCCGCGGGTCTACACCAACAAGCCCCGCACCACCGGCGAGGGCTACAAGGGCCTGCTGCACCAGCCGGATCCGGAAAAGAAGCCGAATATGTACGAGGGCATCATCGCCATCCGCCGGATGCACATGCGGGTCGTGCAGGAAACGGGACTGACGACCGCGGACGAGATGCTCTATCCGGAAAACCTCCGCTACCTGTCGGACCTGATGTCCTACATCGCCGTAGGAGCCAGATCCGTGGAGAACCAGCAGCACCGCCTGGTAGCCAGCGGCTGCGACGTGCCGGTGGGCATGAAAAATCCCACCAGCGGTGACCTGACCGTGATGTTAAACTCCGTGGTCGCCGCCCAGGCCGCCCACGAATTCATCTTCCGCGGCTATGAGGTCCACACGCCGGGCAATCCCCTGACCCACACGATCCTGCGGGGCGCGGTCAACAAGCACGGCCAGTATCTTCCGAACTACCACTATGAGGACCTGATCCTGCTCCACCGTTTCTACGAAGAGCGGGACGTCCAGAACAAGGCCTGCATCGTCGACGCCAACCATTCCAATTCCGGCAAGCAGTACATGGAGCAGATCCGCATTGTAAAAGAAGTACTCCACAGCCGGCGCCATTCCCGGGAGATCCGTACGATGGTAAAAGGCGTCATGATCGAGAGTTATCTGGAGCCGGGCAGCCAGAAGATCGGCGAGCATTGCTACGGCAAGTCCATCACCGACCCCTGTCTCGGATGGGAGGATTCGGAGCGGCTCCTGTACGATATCGCCGACGGGCTGGACTGAGGCCGGCAGGACTGCCGGCCCATGTTCCGGTCGTTCCCCTTTCACGGGCAGGAACCGCCCCGCGCCGCGGAGAAAGCGCCGCCGCAGAAGCTGAGATTTTTGCCGGATTTGGCGGAGGAACCGTCCTGCGCCGCAGAGAAAGCGCCGCCGCAGAAGTTGAGATTTTTGCCGGATTTGGCGGAGGATGCGCCGCGTCAGAACCGTCAGCCACGGGCTGCCGCAAATACGGTTTGCGTAGAAACAGGCCATATCAAACGTTAAAAACAGCGGGGGAAAACATGTATCATTCGTGCTTTCTCCCGCTAAATATTCGATTTTTTGCAGCATTCTGTTTTGCAGCGGCCCTGATTCGTTCTCAGGCCGCAAAACCGGGATGCGCTCCCGGCCTATTGGCCCATCAGCTGCGGCAGCGCCTGCGTCGCAATGAAGTACGCGGCCACCAGAAGTCCCAGGGCGATCCGGTAAAATCCAAACAGCTTGAAATCGTTGCGGCGGATATAGCTCATCAGGAAACGGATCGAATAAACCGATACGAGAAACGCCACCGCCATGCCGAACAGCAGGATAAACACCTCGCCCGCCGTGTAATGGAGGCCGAATTTCACCAGTTTGAGCAGGCTGGCCCCAAACATGACCGGCACGCCCAGATAAAAGGAAAATTCCGCCGCCGCGCCGCGGGAACATCCCATGATCATGGCCCCCAGTATGGTCGCTCCCGAACGGGAAGTTCCCGGCACCAGGGACAGCACCTGGAACATGCCGATGATCAGCGCCAGATTCAGGGAAATCTGATCGGTTTTCTGGACCACGGGACGCTTGCCGTAATTGATATTCTCCACCACGATGAACAAAACCCCGTAGAAGATCAGCGCCGCGGCCACCACATAGGGCCCGCGCAGATGTTCTTCCATCCAGTCGTCCAGCGGGATCCCCACCAGAGCGGCCGGAAGGCAGGCCAGTATGACCTTCACCCAGAGAAGCAGGGTCCGGACCTTGACGCCGATCTGTTCCCCGTTTCTCCCAAACGGCACCGGCAGCGGAAGTATATCTTCCCGCAGCCCCCGCCTGGTGCGGTACGTCTGCGCCGGCACGGACAGTTCCTTCTCCTCGCGGCCCAGCTTAACATTCACCTCGATCTCTTTCTCTCCCCGGCTCCTGCCCCGGATCGCCGCAAACGGGAAAAGCTTCGGGAAATACAGGACCACGACGGCCAGGATCGCGCCCAGCTGGATCACCACCAGGAATACCTCCTTAAATTCCGGCGACACATTCAGCTGGATCAGCTCGTCGAGCAGGATCATGTGGCCGGTACTGCTGATCGGCAGCCATTCGGTAAAGCCTTCCACAATCCCGAAAACCAGTACCTTCAATATCTCAATGATGTCCATACAGTATTACCCCCGTATATTTTCGATCTGCCAGTCTATGGGCGCAATTCCGTGACTCTCCAGAAACGCGTTGCACTGGCTGAAGTGGCGGCACCCGAAGAATCCCCGGTACGCCGACAGAGGACTGGGATGGGGCGCTTTCAGCACCAGATGCTTCGGATTCGTCAGCATCGGAAGCTTGCTCTGGGCCGGCCTGCCCCACAACATATATACGATGGGACGGTCCTGGCTATTCACCGCTTCGATGATCGCGTCGGTAAAATACTCCCAGCCTTTTCCCTGATGGGAATTGGCCTGATGGGCGCGGACCGTCAGTACCGTGTTCAGAAGGAGCACGCCCTCTTTCGCCCACTTGACCAGGTTCCCGTTGTCAGGGATATAGCAGCCCAGATCATCATGAAGCTCCTGATAAATATTCACCAGGGACGGCGGTATCTCCCTCTGATCCGGCGGCACCGAAAAACACAGTCCATGGGCCTGATGCGCTTCATGGTAAGGGTCCTGTCCCAGGATCAGCACCTTGACCTCCTTAAGCGGCGTCAGGTGCAGGGCGTTGAAAATATCATCCGCCGGCGGATAGATGACCCGCGTGCGGTATTCCTGATTCACAAAATTATAAAGTTCCTTATAATACGGCTTCCGAAACTCTCCGCCGATCGCCTGCAGCCAGTCGTTTTGTATCGCTCCCATCGCTTTCTCCTTTGCAATTTGATCCCGCCGTTCGCGTCTTCCCGCAAATTCCCGTTCCGGCTGTCCCTTTCCCGGCCAAACTTCCGTCCCGGCCCGAACGGCGCATCGGCCAAGGCCGTGCCTCTCTCTGCCGGAACGGCCCGCGCGCTATAAAGAACCGGCCGGCGCGTCCGCCGAAGCTTCCGTCCGCCGCACCGCCACGCCTCTTCCCGCCAGGTATTCTTTCACCTGCCGGATCTCCAGCTCTTTATAATGGAAAAGGGACGCCGCCAGCGCCGCGTCTGCTTTCCCCACGGTCAGCGCGTCGTAAAAATGCTCCAGCGTCCCCGCGCCGCCGGACGCGATCACCGGAACCGAAACCTGCTCCGCGATGCAGGCGGTCAGTTCATTGTCATAACCCGCTTTCGTCCCGTCGCAGTCCATACTGGTCAGCAGGATCTCGCCCGCGCCCAGCCGGTCCGCCTTCCTCGCCCACTCCACGGCGTCCAGCCCCGTATCGATCCGGCCTCCGTTTTTATAGACGTTCCAGCCGGTCCCGTCGGCCCTCCGTCTGGCGTCGATGGCCACCACGACGCACTGGCGGCCGAACTTGTCCGCCGCGTCGGAAATCAGGCGGGGCGTATTGATGGCCGAGGAATTGATCGAGATCTTATCGGCCCCCTCCCGCAGAAGCCGCCGGAAATCCTCGACGCTGCGAATGCCTCCGCCCACCGTAAACGGAATGAACACGGTCTCCGCCACCCGCCGCACCATATCCACCACCGTGGCCCGGTCGTCGGAGGAAGCCGTGATATCGAGAAACACCAGCTCGTCCGCCCCGGCTTTGTCGTAGGCCGCGCCGATCTCCACCGGGTCCCCGGCGTCCCGCAGATTCACAAAATTCACGCCCTTGACCACCCGTCCGTTATGCACGTCCAGGCAGGGGATGATCCGTTTCGTCAGCATAACTCCATCTCCACAAAATTCTTCAGGATCCGCAGGCCCACGCCGCCGCTTTTTTCCGGATGGAACTGGCAGGCGAACACATTGCCCCGCTCCGCCGCCGCGTGGATCCGTACGCCGTAACCGGCGGTGGCCGCCACTATACCGGCGTCCTCCGCCTCCAGATAGTAGGAATGGACGAAATACACAAAAGACTCCTGCGGGATCCCGCGAAACAGCCTGCTTCCCGGGGCAATCTCCAGATCGTTCCATCCCATGTGAGGGATCTTCAATCCCGCCTGCTTTGGAAGCCGCAGGATCTTTCCTTTCAGGATCCCCAGCCCCGGCACGCCGGGACTCTCCTCGCTGCTCTCAAACAAAAGCTGCAGTCCCAGGCAGATCCCCAGAAACGGCTTCCCGCTGCCCGCCGCCTGCCGGACCGTCCCGGTCAAACCGTACTGCCGCAGCTTCTCCATCGCGTCTCCAAACGCCCCCACGCCCGGCAGAATCACCCGGTCCGCGCCAAGTATCGTCTCCGGATCCCTGGTCGCGCAGGCTTCCTCGCCCAGAGCCTCCAGCGCTTTTTCCACGCTTCTTAAATTTCCCGCGTCATAATCGATGATCGCTGTCACGGTCTTTCGTCCTTCCTGTCCGTTTTATGTTCCGCGCGGCTCTGTCCCTCCGCTCCGTTTCGTCTGCCGGGACATACGCGGCTGCGCGGACCATGTCTTCTCTCCAGCATTTCCCATTATACAGAAAACCCGCGGCAATGACAATAAATATCTTCTTAAATTTGATAAATCCCAAAGAGTTTTTCCGCCTTCTCCCGTCAAAACCCGTCCGCGGTCCGCCGCAAAACGCTCCCTTTCACGAACTGTCCCTCTCGTGCTTCTCCCGGCCTCTTTCCGCGTTTCCCTCCATATCCCGGATCGCCAGCGCCACCTGGTAGGGGAACAAATCCTCCAGGGTTTTAAGCGGAGAACCCAGCAGCTCTTTCATTTTCTGGATCTGATAATTGACCGTGTTGCGGTGCATGAAAAGCGCTTCCGCCGTCCCCGCCAGGCTCCGGTCCTGCCGGATATACGTTTTTAACAGTTCCACGTAGGAATGGTTCTTTGCGTCATAACGGTCCAGCGGCCCCAGGATCTCGTCGGCGTAGGCGTAAAGCACTTCCTCGTCCTTGACCGAAAACAGGATCTTATAAAAGCCCATATCCTCAAACCGGATGGCCGGCTCATGACGGTACATCGCCATGCGCATGGCGGTGGCGGCCCGGTTATAGCTCTGGTCCAGCCGTTCCAGGCCTTCCGCCTCGATCCCCACTCCCACAAAAATATCATGCGTCTTCACGCTGTCGGCGTACACGTCCAGGATCAGATCCCGGATCTGCTGCACCATGGGGGCGGAGGCATTGTTGAGCACGATCAGCAGATAGCTCTCAAATTTCAGCAGGCCCACATGAACGCTGGCTGCGGACGGAGCGCGCTTCAGCCTGCGGATGCGGTTTTCCAGCAGGTACTCCCGGCTGCTCCCTTCCTCCGCCGCGCCCGCCGTCTGCCGGATGTAAATACAGAAGACCGTGAACCGCCCGGCCAGATCATAATACTGCCCCAGGATATCACGGCATTCGGCCAGATTGTCCCGCTTCAGGATCACGTCCCGGATGGCCTGATCGTGCAGCGTGGCCTCGTACTGGTCGTTCATGATCCGGACGCAGAAGCTCTGGACCAGATCGGTGATCCGGATCTCCCAGGGCATCGTAAACAGCGGGAATTCATGGGCGTTGCAGAAATCCAGCACCGGCCGCGGGATCTCGAACAGAAAGCGCCCCGTATTGATGATCAGGCCCGCCGCGTCGCATTCGCACAGCCGCTGCACCAGCGTATAGAGCCAGTCCCCGTCCCGCTCCGATTTCATGCAGGTGGTCACCGCCAGCTCCGTGCCGTGAAAAAAGGAAGTGATCGTCTCATCCTCCAGCATATAGACCCAGCTGACCACGTTCCCGACGCCGTTCTGTCCGGCAGCCAGAGACAATTTAAAGAGGGCTTCATTCTCATGAAACAGCTTCTGCAGGGTTACAGACATCCTTAATCCTCCATTGTCCCGCTAAAATATGTACTTTAAATACATATTTTGACGGGCAGATTTAAACTTTTTTCCCATTTACTTTGGAAAAATATGTATTATAATAAAATCATCGTAAGTAACCGGAACGGATGTGAAACAAACACATTTGTCTTTACCAGAAAGACACATAGATAAGGGAGGGTTTTATTATGGCACTTTTTTCCATCGACAGCATCTATCTCAACGACTGGCACAACTGGCAGGCGGAGGACATCCAGCGCACGCTTCTGGATGCGACGGCGGAACGTTACCACAACTACTATCTCCGCTACATTCTGCCGAAAAAGATGAAAAAGCAGAATGAGGAATAAGCTTTCCGCTTTTCATACAAAAGCACGCCGCAGGGGCTGCTGCAAAACAGAGGGAATCGCCGACGATCCCATATGTTTTCAGCAGCCCCTTTTGATTTTTGCGGCGGACGGACGGACAATTCCTGTGACGGTCAGGCGGCCGGTTCTTTCACCGCTCAGCCGCCCAGCTCCTCCGTCAGCGCGCAGATCTCGTCGATCATTTCCCCGATATAGGCGATCGTGTCCAGAAGCGGTCCGTCCGTCGTGATGTCCACGCCGGCCATCTGCGCCAGCTCCACCGGCGTCTTCGTGCCGCCGGCGGCCAGAACCCGTTTCCAGTCGTCCACTGCCGGCTGGCCCTCTTTCTCGATCCGCTTGCAGACCTGGGTCGCTATGGTCAGCCCGGCGCTGTAGGTGTAGGAATACAGGCCCATGTAGTAATGGGGCTGCCGCATCCAGGTCAGTTCCGAACCGGGAAGAATCTCCACCGCGTCGCCCCAGAACCGCTCCAGCGTCTCCCGCATCAGTCGGTCCAGCGTCTCGGCCTGGACGCTTCCGCCCGCCTCGATGATCCGGTACACCTCCCGCTGATAAGCCGCTTCCAGCAGATGGGTTACAAAATTGTGATAATAGGTATGCCCCACCATGGAACTGAGAACCCAGCGGCGGAACCGGGGATCCGGGTTTGTCTTCAGCAGATAATGGCCCATGATCAGCTCGTTCATCGTCGAGGGCGCTTCCACGAAATAGCCGGATACATTAGTGTCAAAAATAGACTGCGCCGCGTTGCAGGCCCTGAAATGTCCCGCATGCCCCAGCTCATGGGCCAGCGTAAACACGTCCGACATCCGCTCGTTCCAGTTCAAAAGAATATAAGAGTGGTTCCCGTAGGGGCTGGCGCAGAAGCCGCCGGTGGATTTGCCCTGATTTTTCGCGAAATCCACCCAACGGTCCCGGTAGGCTTCCCGTACCATTTCCTGATAATCCTCCCCGAGCACGGACAGTCCCTCCACGATATACCGCTCCGATTCCTCGATCGTCACCCTGGGATCGTAATCCGGATCCACCGGGATCTTCAGGTCCGCGTAGGTCATTTTCTCCAGGCCGTGGATCCGCTGCAGCAGGCGGGCGTATTTCCTCATATGGGGTGCCAGATGCTCCATGATCCGGTCGATCTGGCGGTCGTAAAGGCTCCTGTCCACCTTGTCAGCGAACAGATTGCGGTCAAACACCGTCCGGAAGCCCCGCAGGTTGGCAAACGTCTTCTCCATCTGGACCTGGGCCTGATACGCGGCGGCCGTCACATTCTTATACTCTCCCAGCTTTTTATAAAACGCCTCAAACGCCGCGCGGCGGACCTCCGTGCGGGAATCGTATTCATAATCATCCTCATACAGGGAATAGCCCAGCGGGTACTCCTGCCCGTCCACGGTAAAGGACGGGAAGCGCATATCCGCCAGTTTGGCCATATTGTATACCTGGTACGGCGTATTGAACGTATTGGAAAGCGCCGCCAGCGCCCGCTCCGTAGAAGCGTCCAGCATGTGAGGCTTGGACCGCAGCGTATTCTCCAGGTACAGCCGGTTGGCCGTCGCCATACCGATGGCCGCCTGAAGCACCGCATCCTCCTGCTCTACGATCTCATTGTCGATAAAGCTCAGGCGGCTGTAGATCTCCGACACGATCCGGCTGATCCGGTCGTTGCGCTCCTGATTGTGCGCGTCGTAATAATCCACGGACACGGCCAGGTCCGTATAATTGGACACCAGCGTGACCAGGGCGTCCAGTTCCCGGTACTGATCCAGGCAGGCGTTGATCCGCTCCGGCGTGTCCAGCTTCCCCTTATATTCGGCCTCGATCTCCCGGCTCAGGGCTTCCATCTTCTCCGCGTCCGCGTACATAGCCTCTTCCGTCTTATAGATCGCGGACAGGTCCCAGGTCAGTTTCTCCGGGACATCCTTTCTCATCAAAAGTTCCATCCTGTTATTCTCCTTTTCACTCTGTTTGCCGCAAAGCGCGGCGACTCCCCCGGGCGCAGGTTCCTTCTGCTTCCCCGCGCGGGCAAATGTCCCAGGGAGCCATCTGCGGCGACTCTCCCGGGCGCAGGTTCCCTCCGCAGCGATCGCAGGCGTTTTGACCCGATCCTGTCAGTTCCCGCAGCCGGGCTTCACCGGTCCCGGCAATGGATACTCCGGCCTCCGTTTTATATGTCTCCGGCCGCTCCCCTCCCGGGAAAAGCCCCGTTCCATCACTGGGGCGGTTCGCTCTCCGGTTCTTTCCACAGCTCGAACCCGCCGAAATCGATCTTCAGTCCGTCCAGCAGCCGCACCGGAACCGTGTCCGCGAACGTATAGGTTTCTTTTTGACCCAATTCGAAATCGTAAACGTGGATCGTCTCCCGGGCTGTATCCAGGATCCAGTAAACGCGCACGCCCGCCGCCTGGTATTGGTTCAGTTTCAGCAGATAATCCCGGCTCTGGGTGCTGGGGGAAATGATCTCCGCCACCATATCCGGCGCTCCCCAGCAGCCTTTCCGCAGCAATTTGCCGCGGTCGCAGACCAGCACCACGTCCGGTTCCAGATAGGTACGGTCGTCCTGGTTCAGATAGACCGCAATGGGAGACGCGACCACCTTGCAGCTGCCCTGATTCGCCCGGATATGGTTCCACATATGACCTGTCAGAAACATGATCAGATCCTGATGCTCCGTCGTCGGCGTCGCCATGTAAAACAGCTGCCCGTCGATCAGCTCCGCTCTCACATCCTCCGGCAAAGCCTCGATAAACTCCGCCGTATACGTCTTCTCCTGCGCTAATGCCATATTCTTTTTGATTACCTCTTCCTCTCCCACATATACGGGCATGGGCGGCGCCTCCTTTTCCTCGTTCCGCTGCCGAACTATCATCCCCGCGATACATGTATGAAATGTTTCATCTTGAATCTGCGGCGATATTCACCTCGGAAACAAGAACCTGCAGAATCTTCGGGACAGATTGTCCCGACCTGAATCATGAGGTAATGATAGCATAATTTTCCCATCTTGTCAAAGTCTTTTCGGCCGGCATGCCTGCGCCGTATTTTCAGAACTCCCGGTAAAAATCGTCTTTCATCTCCGAATAAACCAGCCGGCAATCTTTCCCGTAAAGCAGCCCCGCCGGAATCCGCCAGGGCTTTCCGCAATAATACTGATCCGCCGCCAGCCGCCCATCCACATAGATCTGGGCCGCGTCGCAGACGTCGGGAATCTCCACGAACCCCTGCGGACCGCTGACCGTCAGCTTTTTCCAGGTCAATCTGCGCGCCCCGCCCAGCTGCAGCTCTTCCTCATAAGCCGCAAACTCCCGGATGCACGGCGCTTCCGGCGTTTCCTCCATCCGCAGCTTGGCCTGGGAGAACGGCCTCTCCGCAAAGCAGTCTTCCCAGCCCTCGCCGGTCCATCGCCGGTAAGAGAAACTGCCCTCCTGCACGCAGCGGATCTCTCCGTCCGCCCGGTACAGATCGCAGCGGTCTCCCAGCACAAGTTCGCCGTCCAGCCGCCGCAGGTACAGAGCTTCTTCCCAGGAAAGCGTGACGATGCGGACGCCGTTTTTCGTGAATCCGTACCGGCCGGGGCTTACCGTACCCGAATTTACGCCAGATCCCGTCGGCAGCTTCACGGCGGCTTTTCCATTTTCCGTACCGCATCCCGGCCACGTCTCTGTTTCCGTTTCGCCGGTCTCTGTACCGTTCCCAGGCTGCAGTCCCGCTCCCGTTTCGCCGGTCCCTGTACCGCCTCCCAGCTGCATCCCCGCAGCGATCTTTTCGGACTCCCGGCCGGTTCTTCCAGTTTCTGTGCCGTCTCCCGGCCAGAACTCTGCTCCCGTTTCGCCGGTTTCTGCACCGTCCCCCGGCTGCGGTCCCGCGGCGTTCTTTCCGGAATCCCGGCCGGCGTTTCCGCCCGGTTTTCTCCCCGTTTCCCCGGCTGCCGCGCACACGGTTTCCCCGTCCGCGAACCGGTATTCCGGCGCGATCCCCGGTACCGCCGCAAAGAAATATGTGTTTCCGCTGCGGCAGATGGGTTGGGCCGTCGCATACTCCAGCTCCTCATCTCCCAATTCCATCCGAAACGGCAGGAAGAACCCGATCTCCCCGTCCACCCTGACTGCCGGGAAACGGACGCCGCAGACCTCAAATTCCGCCTCCGCCGGCGTCAGCTTCTGCAGGCGGCTGTAATGATTCACAAAAACAAAGCCCCTCTCCCCATCGGTCCGCACGGCGCACCGCAGCGTCTCCGTGTCCTCCGGCAGCGCCTTCCGGCGGCATTCCGTCAGTTCCATGGGGGCCAGCCGCGCGCCGAAATCCCCGAGGAACAGATGCAGAAGATTCAGAAGCCTGTACGATTCCCGAATCTCCCCATACTCCGAGACCGGGGCCTGAAAATCATAGGACAAAATCGAATAATCGTTGGGATAGCCGGTCTTTTTCGATTCCTGCAGCGTGGAATAACGGCCGATCTGATTGGTGCCGCCGTGGTACATATAGTAGCCGGGCAGATTGTTGCCGCTGCCCAGGCTCACCAGGGCCAGCGCGTAGATGTCCATGCCGCTGACAATGGGCCGCCTGTGGTGGGTCGCCTGCATACCGCCGCCCAGCTCGCAGGTCGCGAACGGGTACCGCTCGTAAGGCAGACGCCAGCCGTCCTGATCCGTGTCCTTCATCACATCGACGCCGATGGCCGAATCATTCCGGTTCCGGTCAAAGGCGTAGCGGGGATTGGGCGGCAGCGGTTCCAGATGGTCCGTCCACGGCGCTTCCGGATAGCCGCCGAACACCGGCAGCACCTCGTCCTTCGGGATCTTAGCCCCATAGCGGCTGTTCCAGCCCGTGACCGTATAAAGCGGCGCAATCAGTCCCTCCTCCTGCGCGATCTTTTTCAAGGTCCGCAGATGTTCCGGCCGGTCCACCAGTTCATTTTCCAGCTGGACCCCGATGATATTGCCGCCGTCCCCGTAAAACAGCCCCTGCACCTGCTCGCCGATCTTCCGGTACCAGATCCGCACCTTTTCCAGGTAATCCGGATGATTCTGCCGCACAGGATAGGATTTTCGCAGGATCCAGTCCGGCAGGCCGCCGTTGCGGCACTCGCCGTGGGCCCAGGGGCCGACGCGGATCACCGCCTCCAGGCCCGCCCGCCGTGCCTCCAGAATAAACGCGCGGATGTCCTGCCTTCCCGAAAAGTCAAACTCCCCTTCCGTCTCTTCATGATAGATCCAGAACAGGTAGGTGGAGACGATCGTGATCCCCCCGGCCCGCATCTTGCACAGCTCCTCGTACCATTTTCCCCTGTCGTATCTGGAAAAATGGAACTCTCCCATCACGCCGATCCACGGCCGCCCGTCCCGTTCCAGGTACAGACTGTTCACCTCGATGCGCCCGCCCCGGGGACTGCCGCCGCCCAGCTTCAGATGATCCCGCAGGATCTCCGATCTATGATAATCCTGAAATGTATACCGCATTCGTCTTCTTCCCTCTATTCCCATCCTAATCTGCCGGTCGCACCAATCTCTCCAGAAGCTCCTCTTTCAGCTCCTGCTCCGGCGCAAATTCTTCCGACGCCATGTAACGGTAGACCGCGTCCAGAAGCGCCCGCGCCTCCGGAAACTGCTGCAGATCCTGGAGTCCCAGCGTGGAAAATAATAATGTTCCGTTCCCGCAGCGGCATTCCAGCATCTGGACCATGGGACGCAGATACGCGTAACTGTCCAGCTCCGTCACAATGGCCTCGCACCGGTCCGGCAGGATCGCCGCCCGCCTGTTCGCCATGGGCCACCACTGCCAGTTGGTATGAAATTCCGTCGGGAAACGCCGAAACAGCGGGTGCCGGTCGTCGATCAGCTGTCCCATGCCGCCCTCCTGGCCGGAGAAGGTGCCCACGGACCAGAAATCCGTTGTAAACTGCGCCCGGATCGAATCCGGCAGCGCCTCCTTCGTCGAGGGCGGAGATAAGTACACCCTGCCGCCAGCCGCCAGCACCGCTTTCGCTTTTTCATCCAGGTACCGCGCCTCATATACCTCCTCGGGGCATACCGGCGTCACGGGCGGATAGACCCAGAGCGGATAATGGTTGGTCAGCCCGCCGATTTTAACCGTCAGTTCCAGACGGACGGGCCTTTCCCACGACAGACGGCTGAAATCCATCTCGATCGTTCCCGCGTCCGTCAGGCAGCCGGGCGGGCAGCTCACACGGGGCAGCCTGCCGCGGACCAGGGTCCTCCTCCGGACGGCGGGCTGCCCACCGGCTCCGGCATCCCTGCCGCCCGTTCTGACCTGTGCCGCCAGTTTTTTCTCGTTTCCGGCCTGCGCCGCAGGCATCTCCGTCGCAGTTCCGGTCTGCGGCGCAGCCGGATGCTCCGTATCTTCCCCGGTGCAGGCCGCTGCGTTTTCTCCGGTACAAACCGCTGTGCTTTCTCCGGCGCAACCCGCTGCATTTTCTCCGGTACAAACCGCCGCAGTTTTTCCGGTACAAGCCGCTGCAGAACCGCTCGTCTTTCCGATACCGGCCGCCGCGCCGTCCCCCGCGTCTCCGTCCATTTGCGTCAGCACATAATCCACCTCGTCCTCTATGCTTTCCCGCCCGTAGTTTGCGACCCGCACCCCGGCCCGCAGCGTTTCCCGGCTCTCCCAGGTATATTTCGGCAGCAGCACTAACGGCAGCCGGTCCGCAAAAAAGCTCCGGAACCGCTCCGGCCGGGCGAAATCATAGGGCTTCGGCCGCAAATGAGAATCCATCATTCCTACCAGCGCGGTCCCCTGGCCCGGAAAATCCTGGATCCCCAGCAGGGAAATTCCCGACATGGACCCGGTCCGCATCACCGCCTCCGCCTCCTCCCGGTAGCCGAGCAGCGACAATTCTCCCGTGGCCTCCACATATCGTTTCCAGACGCCGGCCAGCCCTTTCTCTTCCATCCGTTTTTTGACATCCAGAAGATTGGACGGCTCCGTGACCCCATGGAACTCCTCCAGCTCCCCGAAATCCGGCAGGATCTCAAACTGCCCCACCTCGAAACTGTAAACCGGTCCGGCATACTCCTGCCGCAGCCGCGCCATTTCCTCCTCATAATCCGTCGCCGCGGAGGGGTAACGGTGATTGATATAGCCGCCCATCCCGGCAAACGTCCCGCGCAGATTCCACTGATGGAAATTGCTGGAAGTATAAAAATCGTTTTCCGCGTCCCAGCGCTTCTGACCGTATTCCCAGTTGGATGCAATCGCGAAAAGGCGGGTCGGGTCCGTCTCATGGGCCTGTTTCAGAAGCTGCAGAGCCCATTCCTGACCCGTTTCGCCTGAACACAATTCATTTCCAAACGTCATCATCACAAAAGACGGGTGGTTGGCCAGCATATCCAATATCTGCGCCAGCTCCGTCCTGTAATACCGAAAGCTCTCCTCCGATTCAAAGGCGTGTTTCGGGTCCCAGTGGGATAACTCCGGCTGCATCAGCATCCCGGTCCGGTCCGCCGCCTCAAACGCGGCCTCCGGCGGACAATGGGAATGAAACCGCATACAGTTGACGCCGTAGGAGCGGTATTTCGCCAGGATATCCAGCCATTCCTCCGCGGTCATCGGGGGATAGCCCGTCTCCGGAAACACCGCGCAGTTGGCCTCGCCCCGCAGGAAAAAGCGCCGGCCGTTGAGCGTCAGCCGCCCGCTCTCATCAGCGCCGAACTCCCTTATGCCAAAGGTCACGGTTTTCGTTTCGCCGCCCGTCAGGGATACCGTCAGTTTATAGAGGCTGCCCTCTCCCAGGTCCCAGCGCTTCACATCCGCCCGCAGCGGCAGGTCCCGGAAAACCAGCTCCTGCCTGAACGAGCGGCGAGAAGCAGGAGCGCGCCTGCAGCGTTCGTCCGCAGAATGGGCTGCCTCCTGCCAGCGCATCGCTTTCTGTCCGAGTTCTTCACCACACCATTTGTCCGCAGGCGAATCCATCTCCTGCTGCTGCGCCGCTTCCTGCCATGCCTTTTCGCTCCGGAACCCATCCACAGGCCGGCCCGGCTCAGCCTCCCGCGCCGCTTCCTGCCCTGCCTTTCCGCCCTGACAACTGTCCGTAGCAGGCTGGCCCGGCCCCGCCTCCCGCGCCGTTTCCTGCCCTGCCTTTCCGCCCTGACAACTGTCCGTAGCAGGCCGGCCCGGCTCATCCTCTCCCAGGGCAATTTCCATTTCCGCGCTTTCCCGCAGCGCGGCGCAGTCGATCCGCACCGCCCCGCGATAGGCCCGGCCGGCGCAAAGCTCCAGCTTCACTGTCAGCCTGTCCCCCTGCGGATACACGCGGATCCGGTCCGCGAATGTCTGCCGCTCCGTCCGCAGACAGAATTCTCCCAGGATCCCGTTCCAGTTGGTCTGGGTCTCGTCCGTGGCCGCAGAAGCGTAAACGATCGCCTCCCGCGGCAGCCCCGGATAATGATTATCCGAGAGCAGGGTCAGCTCGCTCCCCTCCCGCAAAACGTCCGTCATTTCAAATACATGCCGGGTACTGATGGACGGCTCCGCAAAATCCGCGATCTCCTGCCCGTCCGCCAGAAGGCGCAGAACGCGTGCGCGTTCCGCATCCAGGAAAATCCGCTTTCCTGCCGCCAGTTCTTCCCGGACCGTCTGCCACAGGCTGCCGTCCAGCCTCCGGGAAAACCGCGCCTCCCCCTCCCAGGTGTGCCGCCTTGTGAACCGTCCCGTCCCGTGATCCTCACGGCCGATCCCGTTTTCATCCAGCGTCCCCGGAAGCGTCACGGCGTAAACCGCTCCGTCCCCGATCTCCAGATTCCATATCCCGTCTAAAGCTATCTTCATTTTCTATGTCCTCCGCCTTTTTCTGCGCCGTATCCGTTACGTTCCCGCCTCTCTTCTCCCGATACCCAAACCGCGTCCCCGCGCAGCTTTCCCCGCATCTTCTCACTGTGCCGGAATCGCCTCGCCGCCCGCGCACGCCACAATAAAGCCGATATCCGAGACCCCGCCGCCCGGCGGTATTTTCCCGTTGTAGGATTTGGAAGAAACCGTCAGCGTCCGCCCGGCCGCGGCAAAATCGCCGTTCCAGCCGTCCGTCAGCCGAAACTCCGAAGAAAACGGGATCGACACGCTCCACTGTTCCCGGGACGCTCCGGAGGTATCAGTCAGCTCCATCGTGTAATGGGTGTACGTCTCGCCGCCCGATTCCCAGCGTCCCACGACGGAAAGAACCGCCGATAATCCGCCGCAGGAAACGACCCAGCGGTCCTCCGCCGCCGAAAACGCATCCGTCTCCTTAGTCTCCGACTCCGCGGCAGCCCCAGCCGGTCCGGTCCCGGCCCCGGACGTCCCGCTTCCCGTCCTCGAAACCTTTTCTCCGTTCTGCGCGCTTTCCGTCTCCGAAGCCTCTTCTCCGCTCTGCGCTCTTTCCATCTCCGAAGCCCCTTCTCCGCTCTGCGCCTGACCGGTTCCCGCCGGACTGCCCGCTTTCTCCGTCGTACCGCCCAAAGTCCCGCCTGCCGTCAGCATATTTTTCAGCCATTTCCCCGAATCGCTCAGATCGCTGTCCGCAAAGCTGCCGGTCCTGCTGCAGGAGCTTTTCAGGATCGCGGAGGTCTCGCTCTTATTCGAAAGATTCCACGCCACATAGCTGACGCCGTACCGGTCCATCTGCCGCACCCATTCGCCGGCTTCGGCCTCGTCGATGGCCCCGTTCCCGCTGGCGTCGCAGATCCCGTACTCCGATACGATCACCGGCAGGCCTTTTTCAATCGCGTCCGCCATCTGCCGGCGCAGATCCTCCTTGTGGGTCGCGGCGTAAAAATGGAGCGCATACATAATATTATCGTAACCTGTGATCGGGTCGGCCGCCGCCTGGTCCACGTACTGGCACCAGTTGGGCGTCCCCACGATAATCACCGCGTCGCTGTCATTGGCGCGGATCACCGGGATCACCTCCGCGGCGTAGTCCTTCACCTGCTGCCAGGAGGTCCCGCCGTTGGGCTCGTTGCAGATCTCATAAAGCACATGGTCCCGGTCCGCCAGCTTTTCGGACATCTCATCGAAGAATGCTTTCGCTTCCTCTTTGTACGTATTGGGATTGCCGTCCGAAAGAATATGCCAGTCCAGGATCACATACATCCCCTGGTTTTCCGCGGCGTCCACCCCTTTCAGCAGCAGATTTTTCAGGTATTCTTTATCGCCGCCGGTGCAGTACCCGTTATATTCCGCCGTATACATGGCCAGGCGGATCACGTTGACTCCCCATTCGTCATGCAGCTGCCGGAACGCCCCTTCATTGATATAATCCGGGTACCAGGCGATCCCGTGGGTACTGATTCCCTTAAGCTGGACCGGACGGCCGTCCTCTCCCGTCAGCCTCGTTCCCTCCACATGCAGCGGCCCCAGGACGGTCTCCGGAATCGGCAGCCCTTCCTCTGTCTGCGCAGGAATCGTAAAGGAACCCCCGTTTTCCTGGGAAACGGCCCAGACCGCCCCCTCCGCAGGGAACCGCGCGCCCGCCGGGACGCTCCACGCCATCGCTGCGGACAGCACAACCGCAGCCGCAGCGGTCCGGAATAATTTCAGTCTGTTTCTCTTCCTCATCTTCTCCTCCATTGGCGTTCTCTGCCCTCCGTTTCGCGTTCCATCCGCCGCCGCGTCCCCGTTCCGGCTTGTGACCAGCAAGGGGCAGGACCGGGCCGTCGAGTTTCGCGTTCCATCCCGCCGCGCTCCCGTTCCGGCCGCGGCATACCGCATCACGGCGCGGGTTCCTCCGTCGGTCCCGCCAGCATTTCCCGAAACCGCCTCATCGGCTCTTCCAGGGAACGAATCCCGTCCGTCGCTCCCAGCTGTTCCACCGCGCAGGAAGCTGCCGCGCACGCAAAATACCCGCGCTCCCGCAGCGGCATTCCTTCGGACAGCGCCCACAGAAAGCCGGCCGCAAAACTGTCCCCGGCGCCTGTGGTATCGACGCAGCGTTCCACCGGATACGCGGGGATGCGGTACCATGCGTCCCGCGTCCGGATCAGGCAGCCCTGCCTGCCCAGCTTGACGGCCGCGCAGGAAACGCCCGCGTCCAGCAGAAGCCCCGCGTTGACAAACGGATCGCTCTCCCCCGTCAGAAGCGCAATCTCCTCCTCGTTCGGAAACATGTAATCCACATAAGGCAGAAGCTCCCGCAGGTCCGCCAGCCGCTCTCCCCGCTTCGCTTTCGTCAGGTCCGCCGCCAGGATCCTGCCCGGAGTTTCTTTGATCCGTTTAAACAGCCGCGTCATGGCCGGGACATCCAGAAGCGGCGAAACGAAAATGCTCGCGAAACTGACGATCTCCGCCGCGTCCGCCAGATACGGACGCACCTCCGGCTCCGTCAGTCTCCGCTGACTCCCGCAGGGATTGGTCAGAAAATACCGCTCCCCGCGCCCGTCGACCAGCACAATGTTGACCGAAGTAGCGGTCTGCGGATCCACGATCACGCGGTCCGCCGGGATTTGGGAATCCCGCAAAAAGCTTAACACCCTCGCCCCCGCTTCGTCCCGCCCTACCTTGGCGATCAGATCCGGCCGTTTCCCGAACCGGGACAAAATCACCGCTTCATTGAGCGCGTCCCCGCCGAACGACAGCTTCGTCTCCTTCACCGCCTGGGAACCGCTCTCAAACGCCTCCGGCGTCACGGGGCCGGCCAGCACGTCAACGACGGCGTTCCCGATTATGGTAATGTCCTTCTTCATACAGCCCGTTCCCCTTTCCGCGGCACACAATAATTCCCCCATATCCGGCCGTCCGCAGAAACCCGGGACCGCCGCCTCGTCCTCCGCACAGTCCGCGTTCCCGGACGATTCTTTCCTCATTATAATCCCTGCGGCCGCCGGATACAATCCTATTTCTGCACGATCTGCCGCACAAAAAATCCTTTTGAGGCGTTTTATCATCTCAAAAGGATTTTTCATGATCCGATTCCGTTCCATTTCCCCGCGCAAACACTCCGGGCCATCCCGCCGCGCCTCAGTCCAGACGGACATTCAGCTCAAACGCGCCGCTGCAGGAAGAAGAAAACCAGTACCACCTCCGGCCAAGCCAAAGCCGGATATGCTCCTCATGGATCTCCGTCCCGGTCACGGTATACACGGTCTCCCCCGCGTCGTTTACGATCGAGAATGTAAACGGCGCGTCCGCGCTCAGGTCCAGATCCAGATAATAATGATCCGGATAATATACTTCAAAATCCATCCAGCGCTCATTGACATACGGTTCCGTCAATTCCTCCGTCTGCGAATTTGTGACAAAATGCGGCCGCAGATGCAAAAGGACCAGCACCGCCGCCCATCCCAAAAGAAGGGTCAGGAAATACGCCCGCAGCAGCCCCCGGCCCCCGCGGGGGCCGGCGTCCGGATCCCGCATGAGCCATCCGCCCCTCAGCAAAAATACGCACACCGCCAAAAGAAGCAGTATCTGCAGCAGCCAGGGCAGATTCGGCGTCCGAACCGCCCTTACGCCGCATACCGCCGTATATACCAGCACGGCCGCCCCGAGAGCCAAAAGCATCCGCGACCAGCGGCGCCGCATCGCCAGCAGCGACTCCCGGTCCGTAACGATCTCATAGTCCTCCTCTTTCAGCGCCGGATCATAAAACTTGCGGAAATAATGCCAGCCGTTGAACGTGGAATTGATATACTCCCAGCCCTGCTCCCGGAAGGTCTCGACATACCGTCCCATATCCTCCACGTTCCGCCAGTCCATCTGGTAACGGAAGCGCAAGTCCGGATTTTTCACAAACCGGCTGTGAAAACAGCCGCCGCGCACCAGCTGCCAGCCCTGCTCCGAAGCGCGGTTCAGATCCTCGATCTCCTGACGGTAATTCCACACCATATACGCCCTGCAGGAAGTCCTGTATTCCATCGCCATCTTCTACACCTCCTTTGCATTGTCCAGCATCCGCCGAAGACGCGCGATCTCCGTCCGCAGCGCCTCCCTGCCCTCGTCGGTCAGCTGATAAAGCCTGCGCCGCTCCAGCCCCGGTCCATCGGATCGGATCTCACGGATCCAGCCCTTTTTCATCATGTTGTCCGTAGCCCCATACATGGTTCCGGAACCGATGACCACGTCTCCCTGCGACAATGCTTTCGTCATCTGCATGATCCCGTAGCCGTGATTCGCCCCTTTGGCCAGGCAGAGCAGAATATAATAGTAACTCTCCGACATCGGCTCGCTTTTCTTCATCCGCGCGTCCTCCTTTTATATGTGTCGTATTGCGATATGTCGTATTATGATATATCATATCACGATATATGTCGTCTGTCAACTTATTTTTTGAAAATTCCGACACGATCCCGTTTAAGCCGGTTTCCCCGGGATTTCCGTTTCCCGCGGCCATGGAAGTTTTTGTAATTGTTCTAAAAACTTTCTTAACTTTTTCGAAACTCCCTTGTAGGTCAAAAACCATAGTGTTATAATCCATAAGCAAAGAGAGAGAAGAACTGTAATGAGGAGAGCAGTATGAAAGCATTACTAAAAAAATATAAACACGGATGGGTGTTTCTGTATTTTGCGATTTACCTGCCGTGGTTTTTCTGGCTGGAAGACACGGTCACGCGGGATTATCATGTGATCCACACCTGGCTGGACGACCTGATCCCGTTTGAGGAATGGTTCATCATCCCGTATCTGATGTGGTTTTTGTATGTGGGGAGCACGCTGGCCTATTTCTTTTTCAAGAATGTCCGCGACTTCTACCGCTGCTGCACCTACCTGTTTCTCGGAATGACCATATGCCTGATGATCTGCACGGTCTTCCATAACGGTACGGACCTGCGCCCTGCTGTAGACCCGGATAAAAACTTTTGCTCCTGGCTGGTATCCCTGATCCATTCCGTCGATACCTCCACGAACGTTTTCCCCAGCATCCACGTCTACAATTCCGTGGCGGTCCACACGGCGATCGTCCGGAGCGAAAGCCTGAAGCGCCATACCGGCCTGCGGAAGGCGTCGCTGGTGCTTTGCATCCTGATCTGCCTTTCCACCGTGTTCCTGAAACAACACTCGGTGGCGGATGTGCTCGGCGGTCTGACGCTGGCCTATCTGTTATACCCGTTCGCGTACGGAGACCCTTACGCGGTCGACCGAAAATACACAAGAAAAGCCCTGGGATGATGTCCCGGGGCTTCTTTGTACCTTTGTTTTCGCCGGTCTGTCGGCGCCGGTCTTGCGGTGCTCGGAAAGAGCGATCGGTTCTGATCCGGCAGGTTTTTGTATTGCTGCCTGTGCTGCTACGATTCCGTGTTACCTGCATTTCTGCGATTCCGTGCTGCTGCATTGCCTGCAATTTCACGCTCCCTGCAGTTCCGTAATTCCCGCGTCCTCACGTTTCCGTGCTGCCTGCGATTCCGTTTCCTCCCGCTCAGTCTTTCTCCGCAAATCCCACCGATGCCAAAAAACTTCCGAACGCGGCGCGGCCTTCAGCGGTGCATTTGTAGACGCCGGCGTCCTCCAGCACTTTCTCAAACACCAGTCCCACTTCCTGCTTCAGGATGTCCTGGATATTGTCCGGGGTAATGCTGTCGTATTTGGGCAGGAACTCCGCCGCCCAGTCCGCGTGCTTCGCAATGGATTCCTCCGACGCAATGTCTTTGCCGGCCAGGATATACTCGCCCAAAAGCGCCAGCTCCGATTTCAGCCGGGCAGGAAGCACGGCCAGGCCCATGACCTCAATCAGGCCGATGTTTTCTTTCTTGATATGATGCAGGTTCTGGTGCGGATGATAAACGCCCAGCGGGAATTCCTCCGTCGTGATATTATTGCGCAGCACCAGATCCAGTTCATATTTGCCGTCCTTTTTCCGGGCGATCGGCGTGATCGTGTTGTGCGGCTCTCCGTCCGTCTCCGCGTAAATGAACGCCGCTTCGTCGGTATACCCTCTCCAGGCCGTCAATACCTCCGTCGCCAGATCCACCAGACGGTCTGAATCCTCGCAGCGCAGCCGCAGCACCGACATGGGCCAATAGACGATTCCCGCTTCCACATCCTCATATCCGGCCTTCTCATACCATTTTTCCACCGGCGCTTTCGCCATGGCAAAGGTGTAGTGCCCGCCCTGGAAATGGTCGTGGCTCAGGATCGAACCGCCGACGATCGGCAGATCCGCGTTGGAACCCAGGAAATAATGGGGGAACAGCTTCACGAAATCGAACAGCTTGATAAATGCGGCCCGCTCGATCTTCATCGGCACATGCTGTCCGTTAAACACAATGCAGTGCTCATTGTAATAGACATAAGGCGAATACTGGAACCCCCAGCGGCTGCCGTTGATCGTGACCGAGACGATCCGGTGATTGTCGCGGGCCGGATGGTTCACACGCCCCGCGTAGCCCACATTCTCCATGCAGAGCAGGCATTTGGGATAGCCGCTCTGCTTCGCCAGCTTGGCCGCCGCGATGGCTTTCGGATCCTTCTCCGGCTTCGACAGGTTCACGGTGATATCCAGGTCGCCGTATTTGGTCTTCGTGACCCATTTCATATCCTTTTTCACACGATAGCGCCGGATATAATCCGAATCCTGGCTCAGCTTATAAAAATAATCCGTGGCTTTCTCCGGCGATTCCTCGTACAGCTTCCAGAACGTATCCGCCACCTCATGGGGCATCGGCATCAGGCAGTTCATCAGCTTCGTGTCGAACAGATCCCGGTAAGTCACCGTATTCTCCTTCAATGCGCCGGTCTCCGCCGCGTAATCCAGAAGCTCCGCCAGCGTCGCCTCCAGCCCCGCATAGTAAGGCCGGCTGCCGTCCGCGGCCGTGCTTTTCGCTTCGCTGCCGGTTCCTGTCCCGGTGCTGCCGCCGTCCGCCTCCGGCGCCTCGTACTCATCCATCTGCATCACCTGCAGGATCCGGTTCGCCGCGTAGATCCGGTCCGTCTCCCGGATCAGCCCCGCATCAATCCCGTACTGTACCAATTTCGCAATCGCGTCATACACCATAGTATGTTCCTCCTGTTCTGTCATTTCCGCCCGGCTTTTTCCGGCGTTTTTCTGTCCTGTCATCTCCGCCTGACTTTTTTCCGGCGTTTTTCTGTCCTGTCATTTCCGCCTGACTTTTTTCCGGCGTTCTTCTGTCCTGTCGCTTCCGCCAGGTTTTTCCCGGCGTTCTTCTGCTCTGTCATCTCCGCCTGACTTTTTCCGGCGTTTTTCTGTCCTGTTCCCGCTGTTTTGGAGGCTTATGGGGGGCCTGCCCCGGGTCCGCCGCACCGCCGGTCACCGCCGCATCCTGCGCCGGGTGCTGTCCGGGCCGTTTCCCGTTCGTTTTTCTTGTCTCCGGCTCCATTTTCCCGCCGCAGTATCAGCTACTTACTGCCCGCGGTCTGCATCAGGAGCCGTCCGGACTGTTTCCCGTTCGCTTTCCCCGCTGCCGGTTTCAGCTTCCCGCTGCTCGCGTCTTTCGCCGGGACCGGAAACCGCTTTGCCGATCCGCGCCGTCACCAGCCCGCCCAGAAGCCCGATCACCGCTCCCGCCGCGCAGCCGGCGATCAGCAGAACCGGGAGATAATAAAACACGCCCGCGGTCCGCGTCACCCAGGCCGCCACCGCCAGCTGTCCGACGTTATGCCCGACGCCGCCCAGAATACTGACGCCCATCGAATCGAACCAGCCCCGTTTTTTCGCCGACACCATCAAAAGCAGGCTGACCGCGCCGCCCGCCAGGCCGTACAGCATACTGAACGTATTGCCGAACGTAAAACCCGCCAGCACGATACGCACCAGCGACACCGCCGCAGCCCCGGCCGCTCCCACGGTATAGAGTCCCACAATGGTCACCAGATTGGCCAAGCCCAGCTTCACGCCGGGAATCGGCAGCGGCAGCGGGATCATGGCTTCCACGTAACTGAGAATAAACGCCAATCCCACCAGCATTCCATAAAGCGCCGTTTTCGCCGCAATCCCCCGCGCTCCCATCCTGTTCCTCCTAACCAGCCGTTCTTTCCCATTTATCTTACCACAGACGCCGCCATCATGCAAGAATCCGCCGCGCATTTTGCCAGTTCTCCGTTTCGTTCGGTTTCTTCCGAACCTAATCACAGAATCGATCGTTCCCTTTTCGGACTGCTGTTTCAGTTTTCCGCTAAGGCCGACTTTCCTAATCGCCGCTTCCTGTTCTCCGCTAAGACCGGCTTCCTTGACCGACGCTTCCAGTTCTCCGCTAAAGCTGGCTTCTCTGGCCGACGCTTCCAGTTCTCCGCTAAGGCTGACTTCCCTGGCCAACTCTTCCATTTCTCCGCTAAGGCCGGCTTCCCTGACTGTCGCCCCCATTTCTCCGCCAAAGCCAGCTTCCCCTAACCTCCGCTTCCAGTTCTCCGCTAAGCCCCCCTTTCCCCGGCCGCCGCGAAACAGCAGCGCAGCTGTCCCTGACCGCCTCCCGAAAAGGACTTCCCCTCACCCCTGTTTTATGCTAAAATAATAACCTGACAAACCGGTTCCATTCCCACAAAAACTTCAAAAGGAGGCCTCAAACAATGCCCTCAAAACGCAGTCTGTCCCTGATCGCCGCCATCTTCGTGCTTGCCGCCGCCTGCTGCGGAGCCGGACTATGGCTGCACCGCGGCGCGGCCGTCTGCGTGTCCGTAAGCGTAGACGGACAGGAGATCGCGCGCTTTGACCTGGATCAGGACACAGAATATCTGATCCCCGGATACGCCGGCGGAACCAATCGCCTGATCGTCCGGGACGGCCAGGCCTGGGTCGAGGAAGCCTCCTGCCCCGACAAGCTCTGCGTCCATCAGGGCCGGATCCGCCGCACCGGCGAAATGATCATCTGCCTGCCCAACCGTATGACCGCGGAGATCATAGGCGATGAAAAAGGCTGACGCTCCCCCGCAAAGAAGCGTCAGCCTTTTTTCATTATCACACATTTCCGATGGTATAAAGAGAGTAAAAATATCCTTTTCCGTTCATCAGCTGATCGAACGTTCCCCGCTCCGCCAGCCTGCCGTCGCGCAGGACAAAGATCTCGTCATACTTTGAAAAGAGCGCTCCCTCCAGGCGGTGGGTCACGACGAGCCGCGTCAGTCCCTCCAGATCCAGGATCGACTCGGTGACCGAAAACGCCGTCTGATTGTCCAGCGCCGCCGTGGCCTCGTCCAGCAGCAGCACCGGCGTTTTCCGCAGCAGGGCCCATGGAGATCCTCTGCCGCTCTCTGCCGGAAAGCCCGGAACCGTTCTCGCCGCATGGGTAATCCGCGCCGCGGCCGCGCATCAGTTCGGAAAGACCCGCCCGCTTTGCGGCACTCTCCACCTCCGCCGCCGGAAATTCCCGGAACATCGTGATATTCCGCCGAAGCGTATCGTCAAAAATGAATACGTTTTGTTCGATCAGGCTCATCAGATCGTAGAGACTGTCGGGATCTATATCGCGGATCTCCCGGCCGTCCACGGTGAGGCTCCCCTCATACCCGTCATAAGCGCCCATAAGCAGATTTAAAAGCGTACTTTTACCCGAACCGGAGGCCCCCACCAGCGCGTATTTCTTCCCGGCCGCGAAACGGAGATTCAGATCTTTCAGGACCGGCTTGTCCGGCTCATAACCGAACGTCAGATGTTCCAGCGAAATGGAATCCCGCACCGCCGGTTCCACCGTTTCACCCGTGCGGGACCCATTCTCCTGCGCCATATCCGCCAGCTTCCCGATCAGCCCCCGCGCCGCCCTGCGCGCCGCCAGATATTTGGGCATCGTCTGGACGGGATTCAGCAGGTTCCCGCTGAGATTGACAAAGATCAGCACCGTACCGGCTGTGACGCTTCCGCGGACGAGGGACAGATACGCGCCGGTAAAGAAAATGCCGAACTGCGTCACGAGGCCCAGCGCCTGGGCCGTGCTGCCCAGCAATCCCTCCCACCACCGGCTGCGAAACCGCCTGTTTTCAAGAGCGGCGTTTTCGGCCGCGAAAACCCGCCCCGTCTCTTCCTCCGCCTTGAAACTCTTGATGACGGAAAAGCCGGAAAGCAGATCCTTTATCTTCCCGACGAAGCGCTCGTTGGCGTCGCTGGCCGCACGCTCCCGCCGGGTCAGCTCCGGCGCCAGGACCATGGCTCCCGCGACGGGCAGGACCAGGAAGAAAAGCGTCGCCAGCGTAAGCATTGGGCTCAGCCGCAGCCTCATCCACAGCATCCCCAGGATCAAAAAGGGCTGGGGGATCAGCCAGAGCGCGGCGGCCAGATAATTTTCCTGTATCTTTTCCGCGTCGCTTGTCAGCAAGGCGATATAGCGCCCTGTATTCTCCCTGGAAAACGCATGGATGGACTTCCGGGAAATGGCCGCAAAGGCCGCTTCCTTGTACTGCACCGCCGCCCGGCGCAAACATTCCGCGCGGAGCCGTTCATACGTAAGATTCAACGCCAGCATGACAGCCGCCGAGACGGCGACGAGACGAAGCACTTCCCACAGCCTCCCGGCGTCCCCGGCCGCGATCACGTCCAGCACTTCTCCCAAAACCCAGGAAACGAACAAAATCTCCAGCTGCATCGCGCTGCCCAGGACCGCCGCGGCCAGGAAACGCAGATGGTTTTTCCTGTAAAGCGCCCGGATATACGGCCGGGCAGAATCATTCTTTCTCATCTCTTATCACTTCCCCCATTTCGCGTAACCTGCGCTCGTGCGCTCGTCCCGATACGTCATGGACAGTTCGCCCCGGAGCCAGCCGGCAAACTGCAAAAACGGCACCACGGCCGAGTCGTCCTCCAGCATGTAAGCGGTCACGGGCCCGTCCTCCAGCTCCAGCTCGCGGCTCGTAAAAATTCCCGCTTTCGTCATGGCTTCCAACGCATTTTTCGCGTCCTCCAGACCGACCCCGGCACGTTTCGCCGCAGCCCCGACGGCAAAAAGCCTGTGTTTGGCCGTCCCGCTGAACCACCGGAGAAGCTCCAGCGCCCCGGGCAGGCACAAAACCGAAAACAGTTCCCGGTAAACGTCGCTGGACAAAAGAAACGCGTCAAATCCCGCTTCCGGCTTCGGAAACACACACATATAGGACATATCCTCCGCGCCCACCCCTACGATGGACCCGTCGTCCGTCTGCACGATCAGCCGCAGCAGTATCCCGTCGGCCAGGTCCCCGTCATAGAGCCGGCAGCTTTTGGGATATTCGATCCTGGGCCCGCTGCCGCCCACGACCATACGCATGGTAGACTCCCACAAAAGCCGCGTCAGATCCGAGAACCGCCTGTCTTTTGTCTTTGAACGCAGCCACCCGGTCAGCGTCTCCGTCATGTCCCGCACTTCTCCTCCCTCGCGTCCGAAAAGCGCGTCCACCGTGACGCCCAGCTTGTCCGCGATCGCGGGCAGCAGCGACACATCCGGCGCGCCGCCATTTTCCCACTGAGACACCGCCTGGGTGCTGACTCCGATCGCCACGCCCAGCTCTTTCTGGGTCATCCCCAGCTGTTTCCTGAATTTCTGTATCTGGCTGCTGATTATGGCAATATCCATGTTTCCCTCCCTGTGTTCGATCTGTTTGTCAAGCTGCGATTTAATTATAAATCGCCTGCAAATTGATTTCAATGGACGCAGACTGGAGCAAAATCAACCGCCGCTTGATTTTTATACTTTACTTGCCCGTACTTCACTCGCCCCGGAAAGATCCATTCCGCAGCGATCGTAAAAAATATGCCCGGCCAGGCGCACCGGCAATCTGTCCTTTCCGGATTTCCAAACCTTTTCCAAAATTTTGAAGATCTTTGCGGCTTCGCCTCTGTGTAATTGGCATCATTCTCAGCCTCTGTCCTGTACTTTTCCCGCCCGATGCGCTATTCTGAACATGAAAGGGGTGAACACATCATGGATCAGCAAAAAGACGAAAGGGGATCAACACATCATGGATCAGCAAAAAGTCGGAAAATTTCTTAAAGAGCTTCGCAGTGAAAAAGCATTGACGCAGGAGCAGCTTGCGGAAATGCTGGGCGTATCCAACCGCAGCGTTTCCCGCTGGGAAAACGGCGCGACGATGCCGGATTTTGATCTGCTTATTCAGATGTCGAAGATTTACACTGTGGAAATCGGAGAAATTTTAGATGGAGAAAGGAAAGACAGAAGCATGGACAAATACGAAGAAGAAACATTAATGAAGATTGCAGATTACAACATTACTGAAAAGGAATCCCTCATTAAGAGACTGCACATTGTCTGCCTTGCGGGGCTTGTGGGGATGGCCGTCTGCATAGTGATCGATTCCTCGGAGCTTATGGATACGCAGCCTTATGAAGCGATCGCAAGCGCAGTCCTGGGCCTTGTGACGGGCGCGCTCATCACCGCAGCAATCTTCACCAGCCGTTATGGCGCGAAGCTAAGGGCCGCGAAGCTCCGTTTATGGAAGCGCATTTCGCAAGGAGGGCGCTCGGATGAAGCTTAAATTGTATACCGCCCTTGAGGATATTTGTTTGATCCTCTGGGGATCGGTACTGATCGGGATCCTCCTGGGGGAAAACTGTCCCATCCGCTTTATCGCCGAGACGCATCCCGCAAAGCTGCTCGCCCTGCCCATGCTCATGACGACGCTCTTCAGCCGGCTGCGCAGGAGAGAGAAAAGTTCCTGCGGCGATACGCAGTTTAAGAAAGATAAGGCAGCTGAAAAACAATCATAGAGCCGGGCGCACAGACGCAGAGCCGATGCTTTTGTAAGATGATATCTCACAGGACATCGGCTCTTATCATTCATGGCTCAGCCATCTCCCAGCGGCAGAAAAGAAAAAACGCTGCAGGGCAGGCAATTCCCACGCTCAAATTACAAAGTCAGCGGCAAGGGGGCGGCGGCTGCAAAATACAGTTTATGCAGAAATGGGGCACATAAAAAGTTAAAAACAGCGGGGGAAAACATAAATCTGATATGCTTTCTCCCGCTAACTATCAGGCGTTTTTTTGCGCCATTCTATTTTGCAGCAGCCCCTTTTATTTCGTCCCCCAATCGGGACAATGGCCGGCCGCTGACAGATACGGCGGCTAATACCGGCTTTCCGGCCTAAAATTCCATCTTTCCTACACAATGATCTTCGACGGGCATTTCGCCGCGCACTTGCCGCAGCCCGTACATTTGTCATAATCGATCGCCGCCAGCGAATCCACCACATGGATCGCGTCGAACTCGCACTGCCTCGTGCAGAGCGTGCAGGCGATGCAGCCGTTCTCGCATTTGGCCTTGACGTCCTTGCCCTTATCGTGGGAAGAACACTGGACCAGATGGGGCGCGTCGTAGGGCACCAGCTCGATCAGATGGTTGGGGCAGGCCGCCACGCACTTGCCGCAGGCCACGCACTTCTCCTTATCGACGACCGCCACGCCGTCCACTACATGGATCGCGTCAAAAGCGCAGACCTTCACGCAGGAACCGTAACCCATGCAGCCGTAGGAACAGGCTTTCTCGCCGGCCCCGGGCACCACCGAGATCATCCGGCAGTCGTCCGCGCCGTAATAATTGTACTGCACCCGGGTCTTGTCGCAGGTGCCCTTGCAGCGGACAAAAGCGACCTTCTTCACCGCGCCGCCGGCGTCCACGCCCATGATCGCGCCGATCTTGGCCGCCACAGCGGGGCCTCCCACCGGGCAGGCGTTGACCGGAGCTTTCCCCTTGGCGATGGCGTCGGCCAGGCCGTCGCAGCCCGGATATCCGCAGCCGCCGCAGTTATTGCCGGGCAGCTCCGCACGGACGAGCATTTCCTTCTCATCCACTTCCACTTTAAATTTCTCGCTGGCGATCCCCAGAAGCACGCCGATGACGATACCGATCGCGCCGATCACGCCGGCAGCCAACAAAAGTCCACTCATAGCTTTGCTTCCTCCTTATCAGATCAGGCCCGCGAATCCCATGAACGCGATCGCCATCAGTCCGGAGGTGATCAGCACAATGGGGGAACCTTTGAATGTGAACGGGATATCGTTGTCCTCAATGCTCTCGCGGATGCTGGACAGAAGCACGATGGCGATGGTAAAGCCGACGGCCGTACCGATGCCGTTGAACACGCTCTCCAGGATCCCGTACTCCGACTGCACGTTGGTCAGGGCCGCGCCCAGGACCGCGCAGTTGGTGGTGATCAGCGGCAGGAACACGCCCAGCGCCTGGTACAGGGACGGGATGCTTTTCTTCAGGAACATCTCCACGAACTGCACCAGAGCCGCGATGACCAGGATAAACGCAATCGTCTGCAGGTAAGTAATATCCAGCGGAACCAGTACAAATTTGTAGATCAGGCTGGTCACAAAACTGGACAGGGTAATCACAAAAATAACAGCCACGCCCATACCCACGGCGGTGTCCGTTTTCTTGGAAACGCCAAGGAACGGGCAGAGACCCTGGAACTGGCTCAGAATGATATTATTCACCAGGGCGGAGCCGACGATAATCAACAATAACGATTTCACTGCATCCATTTCTCACCCCTCCTTAACTATTTTTGTCGAGCTTGCCGGACAGAGACTCCTGGTCCTTGGCCAGCTCCGCCTGCTTCGCGGCCAGAGCGGCCTGTTTCGCTTTCAGCGCGTCTTCCTCCGCCTGCAGCCGCCGGGTTTCCAGCGTCGCGTGGTTCGCCATGCAGGCGGAACCGGAACAGTGCATACAGTCGCCGCCGCAGGCCAGCACGGAGCCGTTGCCGGCCACATTCGTCGCGGACGGCATCTTGAATTTATTCTGCAGCGCGGTCAGACCGGCCAGCACGAAGAATGCGCCGGGAGCCAGGCCGAAGATGGAGATCCGGTAACCCTCCGGGATGATCTCCAGGCCGAACGCCGAACCGGAACCCAGGATCTCACGCACCAGGCCGATGCAGGTCAGGGCCAGCGCAAAGCCGAGCCCCATGCCGAGGCCGTCAAACGCGGACTCCAGCGGGCCGTTCTTCGCGGCGTACGCCTCGGCGCGGCCCAGGATGATGCAGTTGACGACGATCAGCGGAATGAAAATGCCCAGGGCGTCGTTTAAGCTGGGCAGATAGGCCTGCAGAAGCAGCTGCACAATCGTCACCAGCGACGCCACGATCACGATGTAGGACGGGATGCGCACCCGGTCCGGGATAATATTGCGCAGCGCCGAAATGATCAGGTTCGAAAATACCAGCACGGCCGTCGTTGTCAGGCCCATGCCCAGGCCGTTGATCGCCGAGGTGGTGGTCGCCAGCGTCGGGCACATGCCCAGCATCAGCACAAACGTCGGATTTTCTTTAATGATACCGTTATATAAACGTTCGATACATTTGTTCATGCTCCACACCTCCTACTGTCCCAAACAGCTGCGGACGAAATACAGCGCGCTGTTGACCGCCCCGGTCACCGCGCGGCTCGTAATCGTAGCGCCGCTGATGGCGTCAATCTCATTGTCCGCCGCCGCGCCGGATTTGGTCACGGTAAATTCGTCCACCGTCTTATTCGCGTACTGGCCTTTCCACTCCGGCTTATCAGCGTTCATGCCCAGGCCGGCAGTCTCCGCCAGCGTCAAAAACTCGATGCCCTTGACCTCTCCCGCCGTGGTAATGCCCACGGAAACGGTGATATTGCCGCCATAGCCGTCCTTGGAGGTGGCCGTCACGACATAGCCCAGCACAGCGCCGGACGCGTCCACGCCCGTAACGCACTCGTCGATCACCACATTGCCGTAGCTCATACCGGCCAGTTCGGAAGCAGCCTTTTCAATCGCGGCCGCATAATCATCGGCTTTGAAATCCGCCGCGTCGGCCATGACCGTCCGGTAGGCCTCTTTTTTCGCCTCCAGCTGGGCCGCCGCGATGGGCTCTTTCGTCACCGTATAGACGCCGCCCAGGCAGGCGCCCGCCACCAGCGTGATCGCAAAAAGGATCAGCGCGTCTTTCAAAAATCCAAGTTTGCTCATGCCTTTTTGCCCTCCTTTCCGAACGCGACCGGAAGCGTATACTTCTCAATCAGCGGAACAAAGAGGTTGCCCAGAATGATGGCGTAGGAGACTCCCTCCGCCGAACCGCCGAAAATACGGAAGAGGCCGGTCAGCAGTCCCAAAAGCACGCCGAATACGATCTGCCCCATAGGAGTGATCGGACTGGTCACATAGTCGGTCGCCATGAAGAACGCGCCGAAGATCAGGCCGCCGCCGCACAGATGGGCCAGCACATAGTTGAGATCCTGCTTGCCGAAGATAAACACGAACACCGCCACCGTCAGTATGTACGTCCCCGGGATGCGGATGCTGATGACTTTTTTATACAGCAGGTAAATGCCGCCGATCAGCAGGGCCACCGTGGAAACTTCGCCGATGGTCCCCGGGATCCGCCCTACGAACATGGCCGCCACATCCACAGTCCCGCCGCTTTTCAGCACCGCCAGAGGCGTCGCGCCCGACACGCCGTCCAGAGTGAAGCTGGACATCTTCTGGGCGAACGAGATCAGCAGGAAGCACCTGGCCGCCAGCGCCGGGTTCATAAAATTCTGTCCCAGGCCGCCGTAAAGCTGTTTCACGACGATGATCGCGAACACGCCGCCCAGACACGGGATCCACACCGGGATCTCCGGCGGCATGTTCAGCCCCAGGATCAGGCCGGTCACGACCGCGGACAGGTCTCCGATGGTCACAGGCTTATTGAGAAGCCGTTCGTATAAATATTCACTGACCACGCAGCTTGCTACCGTCAGGAGCAGCACCAGCGCCGCATGGACGCCGAACTGCCATACGCCGAATACAGCCGCCGGGATCATGGCGATGATCACGTCGCCCATCAGATTGGACGTGACCACATCGCTCCGCACGTGGGGCGACGAAGAAACATTCAATAATTTGCTCATATCCACCCCTCCTATTTCCTGCGCGCGGCAGCCACGGCCTTGCGCATCTCTTTAAACGACTGGGTCAATGGTTTCCGGGCCGGGCAGATGTAAGAGCAGCAGCCGCACTCGCAGCACTCCATGCCGTTCAGCTTCACAAAAGCGTCCAGGTCATGGCGCAGCGCGGTCTTATAGAGCTTCTGCGGCACCACATGTCCCGGGCAGACCGATACGCAGCGGCCGCAGCGGATGCAGGCCGTCGGCTCCATCTCCGCCACCGCGTCGTGGCTCAGGCAAGTCAGGGAAGAAGAAGTCTTCGCCACCGGGATCGTCAGATCGAACAGCGCCTGCCCCATCATGGGGCCCCCGGAAATCACTTTCTCCGGCTCGGTCTTAAAACCGCCCGCCGCGTCGATCAGTTCCTGATAGCAGGTGCCCAGACGGACGCTGTAATTCTTCGTATTTGCGATCGCGTCTCCGGTCACGGTCACGGTCTTGGTCAGAAGCGGCGTGCCCTTGACCACCGCCATGTAGATCGCGGCCGCCGTGTCCACGTTATCCACGATGCAGCCCACGTCCGCCGGGAGCATGGAAGAATTGATCTTCCGCCCCGTCACCGCGTAGATCAGCGTGCGCTCGCCGCCCTGCGGATACTTGGTCTTCAGCGGACATACCTCGATGCGGGGCTCGCTTTTCACCAGCTCCGTCATCTTCTTAATGGCCTCGGGCTTGTTGTCCTCGATGCCGATGACGCCTTTGGCCCCGTCAAACAGTTTCAGGATCACCTTCAGGCCGCCGATCACTTTCTCCGGCTCCTCGATCATCCGGCGGTAGTCGCTGGTCAGATACGGCTCGCACTCCGCGCCGTTGATGATCACGTAGTCGATCTTCTCCGGAGCTTTCGGGGAGAGCTTGACATGGGTCGGGAAACCCGCGCCTCCCAGTCCCACGATCCCGGCTTCCTTCACCAGGTTCAGGATCTCCTCCTTGGTCAAAGTCTCCGGATTCCTCTCCTGCCCCATGCCTTCAACCGGAGTGTACTTGCCGTCATTCACCACGACGATGGAATCCACCATGGTTCCGCCGGCCGTCCTGCGCTTTTCAATGGTCTTCACCGTACCGGACACGGACGAAAGCACCGGAGCGGACACGAAGCCGCCTGCCTCGGCGAGCTTCTGCCCCACCAGGACCTGGTCTCCTTTTTTCACCAGGGCTTTCGCTGGCGCGCCGATATGCTGGGACAACGGGTACACCAGCTCCCCGACCGGCCAAAGCTCTTCGATCGGCTGATTTTCCGACAGCTCTTTCCCCTCATACGGGTGAATGCCGCCAACGAATGTTGCCAATCCCATTCTCAACCTTACCCCTCTTTCTTTATTTTTCACGGCGTTCCGCTTTCCTGCCGGGACGCCGCGAAATTTTGTGTGTTTATACGGCAGAAACAGACAAAATTTCTGCACTATGATTTAATATAACATAAACTGTGTATTCTATCAATTACTAAAATGCTTACATATTGTATACATGATTTTCTATATCCCCGGGAATGCGGCAATGGTTTTTTGCAGCCGGGGAGGAACGTACGTTAAAAATCCTCCCGCAGGCCCGGGAACGCGCTGCATGTTAAAAGTTTCTCGCAAAAACACGGAAACGCACTGTACGCTGCAAATCTCCCGCAGGCCTCAGGGGAACTTCTCAGCCGTAACGGCCGCGCTTTCCGATGAAGACGGCCACGGACCGGGGACGCATGAGGAAGCTCCCGACCACATGGACCGCCTGGCGCTCGTCGAAGCAGTACTGCCCGTTTCCGTCCCCGGAAGTATTGACGCAGAGGTACCATTTGATCCGGCTGTGGGTGTTGGGAAGCGTGATCGCCACGTCCTCCCAATAGGTATTGACCGCCAGATAAACCAGGTCGTCCGTTCCTTTCTCTTTATCATAGCCCGCGAAACTGATGCCGAACGTCCGCGTATCCGGCGGCAGGTTCGTGATCTCCGCCGCAACGTCGTGGGCGTGCATCGCCGGCATGCCGCAGATGGCGTCCGGCAGCTTCTTGCGGATGACCGGGTGCCGCTTGCGGAACGCGATCATGTATTTCACAAACTCGAAAAGCTCCCTGTTTTTCTCCAGATAACTCCAGTCCAGCCAGGAGATCTCATTGTCCTGGCAGTACGCGTTGTTGTTGCCGAACTGGGTATTGCCGAATTCATCGCCCGCCAGAAACATCGGCGTGCCGCGGCTGCACATCAGGACCGCGAATGCGTTGCGGATCATCCGGTAGCGCAGACCGAGCACCTGGGGATCGTCCGTCTCCCCCTCCGCGCCGCAGTTCCAGCTCCGGTTATCATTGGAACCGTCCGTATTGTTCCAGCCGTTGGCCTCGTTGTGCTTCTCATTGTAAGAATAAAGGTCGTACATGGTGAAGCCGTCGTGGCAGGTGAGGAAATTGACGCAGGAATTGTAACCGGCGTAATTGTCGTTCCCGTCGGAATAAAAGCCGCCGTACATGTCGCCGGAACCGCAGATGCTCCAGGCCGCTTCCCAGCTGTGCCAGTTTTCGCCCTTCAAAAATCCGCGGACCGTGTCCCGATAGCGGCCGTTCCACTCGGCCCACCGCTTGCTGGCGGGAAATTTGCCCACCTGATAGAGGCCGCCCGCGTCCCAGGCCTCGGCAATCAGCTTCACATTGCCCAGCACCGGATCGTAAGCCAGCGCCTCCAGAAGCGGCGGCTCGTTCAAAGGAGAACCGTCCTCATTGCGCCCCAGAATGCTGGCCAAGTCGAACCGGAAACCGTCCACCCGGTAGCTGATGGTCCAGTACCGCAGGCAGTCCAGGATCAGACTGCGGACCACCGGCTGATTGCAGTTTAAGGTATTGCCGCAGCCGCTGAAATTATAATAATAGCCCTCCGGCGTCAGCATATAGTAAATCTTATTGTCGATGCCCTTGAAACAGAAGGTGGAACCGCTCTCATTGCCCTCGGCGGTGTGATTGAAGACCACGTCCAGTATGACCTCGATCCCGTTGTCATGGAGCTCCTTGATCAGCATCTTCAGCTCCGTCCCCTCCCGATGGTGCTCGCGGGTCGAGGCGTAGCTGGTATTGGGCGCAAAGAAGCACACGGGATTGTAGCCCCAGTATTCCAGCAGCCGCTTGCCGTTCACCTGGCGGGCGTTGACCGTCTCATCGAACTCAAAGATCGGCATCAGCTCCACCGCGTTGACGCCCAGTTCCTTTAAATAAGGAATCTTTTCCACCAGACCGGCAAAGGTGCCCCTGTGGCGGACGCCGGAAGACTCGTGCATGGTAAAGCCGCGGACGTGAAGCTCATAAATGATCAGCTCGCTCATTTTTTTCGTGGACTGAGGCATATCGCCCCACTCAAACGTATCGCGGACCACCCTGGCGTGGTAATCGGTCCCGGTTTCCCGGACGCCCCAGACTCCCTGCCCGGTAACGGCCTTGGCGTACGGGTCCAGCAGGACCTTGCTTTTGTCAAAGCGGTGTCCCTTCGCCGGATCCCAGGGGCCGTCGACCCGGTAGGCGTATTCAAACTCGTCATGCTGGAGCCCGAACACCAGCATGGAGTAAACATTGCCGATCTTGTATTTTTCCGGGAACGGCAGCACGGCGAAGGGTTCGCTCTCGCCCCTGCGGAACAAAAGCAGCTCCACGCGGGTTCCCTGAATCGTGTAAAAGGTAAAGTTGACGCCGATCGCCAACGATGTGGCGCCGTTCATATCATAAAAGCCGGGACGCACCGGATACCCGGCGATGATGTCCATCGGCCGGATGGACACGGAATAGTCCATCTGTTCATAGCGGTGGGGGGATGATTCCATATATTGTAAGCCTCCTCGATGCGGTATTTTCGTCCGTCTGTCCGGAACAATGCAAAATCCCGCTGATAGGCTCTATTATATTATGCGGCATAGCGTACGTCAAATGGTATTTTTATACCAAATTGCGGGGAGCCCGGAAGGAACAGGAAATTTTTTATATGCTCCAAAAAGAAGCGGCCGTCCGCCGTTTTCCGGGCCGGACAGCCGCTTCCCATTCACTTTTTATTCTTTGCGTTTTTATTCTCCGCGTTTTTATTCTTCGCGTTTTTATCCTCTGCGTTTTTATTCTCTGCGTTTTTATTCTCCGTGGTGCACATCCGCCTCCTGCTTCGCTGACCGCGCTCTGCTCACGGTCCCTGCCAAATGAACGCTTTGTGACGCGCTGCTGCCTCCACACTTCAACCATCCCGCAATTTCCGCAGGTACGGCTCGGATGAAAACTCGCCGCCGGTTTACTGCCTCCATGCCTCAGCCACCCTGACATTTACGCAGGTATGTCCCGAGTGAAAACTCACCGCCTCTTTATTATCTCCACACCTCGGCCACCCTGCTATTTCCGCAGGTACGGCTCGGATGAAAACTCGCCGTCAATTTACTGCCTCCATGCCTCAGCCACCCTGCTATTTCCGCAGGTACGGTTCAGATGAAAACTCGCCGCCAATTTATTTCCTCCACACTTCAACCATCCCGCAATTTTCGCAGGTTCATCTCGGGTGAAAACTCGCCACCTTTTTATTATCTCCACTTCTCGGCCACCCTGCTATTTCCGCAGGTTCATCTCGGGTGAAAACTCGCCGCCTCTTTACTGCCTCCACACCCCGTCCTGACCGACATAGTACCCGTCAGGCGTGTACGTATTTGTCAGCATCGCTCCGTCCGCTCCCAGATAGTACCATAACCCGCTGCCCGGGTCCTGCAGCCACCGGTTCTCCAGCATATAACCGTCGCCGCCCATATAGTACCAGAGGGACGTTTTGGGATCCTGATACCAGTCATTTCTCATATAGGTACCGTCTCCGTAGCCGATCCACCAGCCCCTGCCGTCGCTCTTCCAGGTCCCGGGATCCTCCGTCACCGGGCAGGTCATCGCCTCCCCGAACGTCCCCGCTTTCAGCTCCGCGTATCCGGCTGCCGGAGACAAACGGTCCAGCTTTTCCAGTTCAGTCGCCAGGAAATCAACTTTCTGCGCCTGATCCGACTGATTGTACGCCCCGCTCTCGTAATACTGCTTCATATTCTCATACTGCACAACGGTCAGGGAACGGGCCAGTTCAAACAGGTTCACGTACCGCTCGACCTCCTCCGCGGTTACGTTCCCGTCCTGCAGCGCCTGCCCCGCCCTGCGCAGGGCTGTGATCGCGTTGGTCCGCAGCCATACGCTGTCCACGATCTTGTCCGCCGCGGAGACGGAATCCAGTTTCCCCAGCGTCAGGTCCATCAAACTCTGGACGGTCCCGAAGCCGGTGCCCGCCAGCTTGTCCGCCACGTCCGCCGCTATCTCCGCAGCGGTGCTTTCCAGATAATTCGGCGCTTTCTCCAGGTA
>CANQUA010000024.1 GCA_947626915.1 uncultured Lachnospiraceae bacterium | reverse complement strand
GGTCTCTCCGCCTGCTGCGTTTTGTCACGGAGCGGTACGGCCGGCAGCGCAGAAACGCACGCTGCCCCCCCAAAAACGTTCCGGTTTTTGAGGGGGCAGGTCGCCTGTCCTTGTTCTACGTGACTATCTTATCACATCCGCCTGGTTCCCGCAAGCAGAAATTTCCGCTTGCCCGTTCCCTCTTTATGTGATACACTGAATCTGTCGGCAGGATGTCTGTGTCCTGCCCGTATCCGGTATCTGTTCGGGGTTTCCCCGGTGGATTCCATTTTGACGTAACCGTAGTTTCGGCGGTGGTTTGTTGACCGGCCGCGGCATTTATGCAAAAGGGGGAAATATTTTTATGTGCAGACAAAAAGGAATCGCCGGCGGAAGTTCCGGCGAAACAGCCGGCCTGTCAAATGAACCGGCAGCCGACAGCAAACGGTCGGATACCGGCAGCGGAGTCTTAAACGACGGCCGCAAAATTTCCGCTACAGACAGCCGAACCGGCGCGGCCGACAGCGACCCGAACCAAACGCCGCCGGATCGTACAGCAGAGCATCATTCCAACCTCACCGACGCAGCCCGAACGCCCTGGTACGAAGCGATGGGACCGCGGATCCCGCGAAAGGAGATTCTCGCGCAGATCACCGCTTCTCCGGAACTGCTGGACCGATTTTACGGCCTGACGCCGGAGCGCCGCGAACAATTCCTGGATATGTGCAGCGGCGCGCGGGGCATTGCGGTCTGCTACGACCCGTTCTTCAAATACGTGTTCAGTCCGACAGCGCGCCGCGGCCGCCTCTCCCGCTTCCTGTCCAGCCTGCTGGACCGCCCGGTCCGCGTAAAAAACGTGCTTCCCAACGAGGGCGGGCGGATCGTGGCCCGGAGCCCACTCGTCATCATGGACATCGTGGTAGAGCTGGACGACCATTCCTACGCGAACACAGAGATCCAGCGGGAACCGTACCAATTTCCGGGCGAGCGCGCCGCCAGCTACTCCAGCGACCTGGTTCTGCGGCAGTACACATCGCTGAAAGGAAGCGGCGGGAAAACCGCCCCGGTCCGCTACAAAAGGATGCAGAATGTATACACGATCGTAATCATGCAGAAAAGCTCGGCGGAGTTCCACCGCTATCCGGAAACATACATCCACCGGGGAAAGCAGGTCTTCGACAGCGGTCTGAACCTGCCGCTGCTGCAGGAATATATTTTCATTCCCCTTGACCTTTTCCGCGAAAAGCTTCATAATAGAACTATCGAAACGGAACTGGAAGCGTGGCTGGGTTTCCTGGCGTTCGACGATCTGGAACGGATCTGGGAAATCAGCCATTTTGACCCGGTATTCGAAGAAATGTACCACGACCTGTCGGAATACCGGAGAGAGATTGGGGAGGTGCTGGGCGTGTTTTCAGAAGTATTATATGAAATGGACGTAGAAGCGGTAAAGTACCAGAGCAGCGAAGAAAAGAAAAAACTGCGGCGGGAAATCGCCGAGCAAAAGCAGGAAATCATTATGCAGAAAAAGGAGAACACCCGGCAGGCTGAGCAGATCGCCCGGTTAGAAGCAGAACTCAGGGCCCTCCGCCGCTCATAATCCGCCCCCAGGGCGCGCTGACGCTGTCAAAACAGGATCGTTTTCCGCCCGGGCGGAACTGCGGCATCTATGGATGTCACGGCCGCCCGCAGATGGAAAACAGCTCTGCATCGCCGATGCTTACAATATCAGCTTTTCGGACGGCTACTACTTGCGGGAAGCGCAAAACGCCGGTATTTCCCTGCGGCCCCGATCCTTTCTTCCGCTAAGTACAGCGTAATTTTCTGTCTTTCCGGCATATCTAAATTTTTTCTTACCTTTTTCAAAAACCCCTTGCAGAATCGGGACATCTCATTTACACTTAAAAGAACGGAAAGAAAGAAGGTTGCGATCAACATATGAAAAACAAAAAAGGCCCTAATGAAACGCTGCAGGAAGAGTCTGACATCGAAGGAAAAAAAACGGACTGGAAGGCTGAGATCATCAGCTGGATCCAGATTCTGGTCATAGCGGCGCTTTCAGCTTTTATATTAGACACATTTATCATCGCCAACAGCCGGATCCCCAGCGGCTCCATGGAAAACACGATCATGACCGGCGACCGGGTCATCGGTTCCCGGCTCTCCTACCGGTTCGGCGATCCCCAGAGAGGCGACGTGGCGATCTTTATCTACGGCTACGAGTGCCGCGAATGCGGTCTGTCCTACCAGGAGGCGCCGGACGGGGTCTGTCCCAGATGCGGACGCTCCGACAAACGGAACGCCAAAATCTATTATGTCAAGCGGGTCATCGGCCTTCCCGGCGATACCGTAGACATTCATGACGGCCATGTGTACTTAAACGGTTCCGAAGAACCCTATGACGAGCCCTACCTGAAGGAAACCATGCTCACGCCCCAGGCCCTGCATTACGAAGTTCCGGAAGGCTGCTATCTGATGCTGGGCGACAACCGGAACTGGTCGGCAGACGCCAGATTCTGGCAGTATACTTATATCCGCAAGGAAAAAATCATCGCGAAAGTGCTGTTCAGCTATTTCCCGCGGATCGGATGGATCAAATAAGGAACACATTTCACAGAACCTGAAAGGCCGGCCGCTGCAGATCCGCAGCGGTCAGCCTTTTTCTTTTACGCTTTCTTCCATTTTTCCTTCTCCGGCCGGTCCCGCCGAAGCAGCGTCCAACCGGCCTGCTATTTCGTCCGGATGCCCGCGCCCGGGTTATACTGGGGGATTCCGTTCTCGACCCATTGTCCGGAAGCGTTCACCCGGTAATGATCCGGGGTCTCACAGTCCGCCGCCATTCTTCCGCTGGCGTCGAAATAATAGGAATAGCCGTCGATCCATTTCCATCCGTTCTGCAGCATCTGCCCGTATCCGTCATGCTCCGGATTCAGGAAATACCAGTCGCCTCCGTCCTGCAGCCAGCCCGTCTGCATACATCCGTATGTGCCGTCGTGTTTCGGATTCAGAAAATACCACACGCCTTCTGCGTCCTGAAACCAGCCTGTCTGCATTTGTCCGGCCGCGTTGAAATAATAATAATCGCCGCCGATCCATTCCCACCCGACTGCCTGGGAGCCGTCGTCTTTAAAATAATACCAGGTCTCACCGTCCAGAAGCCAGGTCCTGGACCACGTCAGGTCCGGCTGAACGGTCTGCTGCGGCTCCTCCGGCTGAACAAGTTCCTGCCCGTCCTCTTCCCTCTCCGGCCAGCGGGTGATGCGCATGAACAGAGGATCCTCCGCAAGGGAAGAGAGGGACAGTTTTCTCCCCCAGTGGATGGAATCGTTGTAATTCCCCTCCGCCACTGTCACCGTGTCTTCATCCCGTTCCAGTACGATCACGCTGTGCCCGTCGTTCCTGATCCGCAGAATATCGCCCACCCGGACGCTGTCGGCGTCTCTGTCCGCTCTCGCCGGGAGGTCGCCGAACGCCTCGTCACTCAGGATCCATGCAAATCCCGCGCAGCCGAAGCCGCCGCCCAGCGTATTGCCATAGGCCTTCTCATTAAGATCCTTGTAAACGATCCGGCCCCCGTAAAAATTGTCGTTGGTCCAGCTCATCTTTTCGGGATACTCCGATTTCATCGCTATCATGGCGTTATACACGTTTTCCTCGGTCAGAGGGGAAACCGCCGCCCACGCCCACTGGCAGGCCAAAACGGCCAGCAACACGGCCAGAAAAAGCGTGCTTATCTGTTTTTTCCATAATTTCTTCATAATAAACCTCCGGCTCTTGTATTTTCGTTCCGATTCTATCATACAGGATACTCCGGCCCCCGTCAAGAACAAGCCGCGCGGCAGGTCCCGCAACTTCCTGCAGCAGAGGCTTTCAGAGCGCCGGCTCTTTTACCATCTTGCCAGGACGCTCCCATGGTACCGGTCAGATCACAGGGACGGCGGGCCGGCCTTCCGCAGGTCCGGATGGAAACGCTCAAAAGGACTCCGGCGCTTCCTCATCCCGCGCATCCTGAGGCAGGAAATCCTCCTCGATCACGCTCCAGGCCGCGTCCATGCTGTAATTCCGGCGCACATAATCCTGGGTCCGCAGGCTCAGGTCCCGGCACTCCTCCGGGTTCAGGTAAAGCTCCGTCACCACATCCGCGAACGCCTGCTCCTCATCGGCAACGGCCATGACCGTCTCCGCATCCGGGATTCCCTCGGCTCCGATGGAGGTGGTCACAACGGCGGCTCCGTTATACAGGGCCTCGACGATCTTGCCCTTCACGCCCGCGCCGTAACGGAGCGGCGCCACCACCAGCCTGGTTGTATCGTAAAGCCGCGTTAATTCTTCCTCGGTGACGAATCCTTTGATCACGATGCCATTGTCCGGCTCTTCCAGGGCCAGGATCTCGTCGGTCGCCTTGGAACCGACCACATAGAATACCGGCGGCGTCTGGCCCGCGGCTTCCATATTCTGACGGATCAGCGGGTAGACCTCGCGGGCAAACCACAGCACCGCGTCCGCATTGGGCGGATGCCCGAACCCGCCTACAAAGAGAAGGCCCTCTCTCTCTTCGTAATTCTCCGGAATATCCTGGCGGAACTGCTCGTACACATAGGCCACGATGTCCTTGACAGGAATCGTATCGTCCTCTCCCAGAATCGCGTCCCGCTCCACATAGGAGGGATAATAGACCACGTCCGAATTATACATCAGGGACATTTCGATAGCTTTCCAGTATTTTGCCGACTCTTTCCGCTCCGGATCCTGCGTCAGCTCATATTCCCGGCCCTCCCGCAGGAAATGCAGGTCATGTCCGTAATAAATGACTTTCATGTTTGTGTTTTCCCGGATAAAATTGATATACCGGGAAGCGATATGCGGGCGGTTCAGATAGGCGACGGAGATATCGTGTCCGTGCTTTTTGATCCAATCCCAGACGCCTACCGCGTACCCGGGCCCGGACAGCACCTCGATGCCCATCTGCTCCAGCGTCGTGGCGTAGGGCTCCTCATGCGCGTAATTGTCGCCGATGAATTTGACCACCAGGCCCTTTTTCAGGAACATTTTCAGGTACTGGAACGTGGTCTTGGAACCGGCGTCCCGGTCGTAAGTCGGCACATAATGATCCACGACCAGCACAATGGTCTTGCCCATGCTGCGCTCCCTGGCCCGGAACGGGTCGGGATTGCCGTTGTTCTCGCACTGCTTCGCAAATTCGTCCGCCCATTTTTCCCGGAGTTTCTCCGAATTTTCCACCTGGTAGCGCTTGAGCCCCGTGCCCTGGACGTCGGTGCCGTTTGACACTCCCTCGAAATGGATCACCTTCGATTTCGGCTGATAGACCACCCGGTAACCGGCTTTCCGCACCTCGAACGCCAGGTCAGAATCCTCGCAGTAGGCCGGGGCAAACCGCTCGTCGAAGCCGCCGATCTGATTCCACAGGTCATGGGAGATCAGGATCGCCGCGCCGGAAATATAATCCACGTCTTTCACATAATTGTATTCCGGCTTGTCCGGATCGTCGAGGCGGCCGTAATTCCAGCCGGAACCGTCGCTCCAGATGATCCCGCCGGCCTCCTGCAGGCGTCCGTCCGGGAACACCAGCTTCGAACCCACCATACCGATGGACGGGTCGGACTCAATCAGCTCCACCAGGGAACTGAGCCAGCCTTCGGTCACCTGGGTATCGTTGTTCAGAAACATCAGATACCGCCCGCGGGCCTGCTTTGCCGCATGGTTGCAGTTCTTTAAGAATCCCTGGTTTGTCTCGTTGCGGCAGATCACCAGACCTTCGGAATAGCGGCCCAGCCGTTCCGTGCCGTCGGTAGACACATCGTCCGCGATAATGATCTCGCAGCTGACGTCTTTCGTATGCTCCAGGATCGAGACGAGGCATTTGTACGTGTATTCCAGCTGATTGTAGACCGGTATGATGATGGACACGATCGGGTTCTCCGCTGCGGGGAACACGAGCCGCCCGTACTCCCAGTAGGCCTCCCCGATTTCCTGGGCCCCCTCGATCTTATTCTGCCCCTCTTCGCTGCGGCAGAATTTATAAGTGCTGACCGGATGACGGAACCATGTTTTTATGCGGCGCAGCTTTTCCCTCTTTGCGGAACCCTTGGGGTACATTTTGTTAAACTGGTCGCCCAGTTTTCTGCGGATCCGGGAATACAGGGTCTGGTGCCGGACATAATAGCTGACCGCGGCGTTCAATTCGCCGATCTCGTGCTTCATATCGCCGATCATCGCTTCCAGATTGGTCACATGATTGTCCGTCAGGCGCTTCACCTCCGTCATCTTCTGGATCAGCGCGTCCTTTTCCCGGATCACGCTGTCTTTCTGTTCGATGACGCTGTCCTTTCCGGCTATGATCTCTTCTTTCTCCTTAACAGCCCACTCGCGCAGCTGGATCTGGCGGTCCACCTCCTGGCGCATCAGCTGATCTTTCGCAAGTGCATAATTTTTCATCTGCACTTCCTGGTCTTTCATCTGATAGCGGATCATGTCCGCCGCATACTCGGCCCGCTTAACCTCCCGCCTCTTGCGGATCAGCTCCTCGTCCAGCACGCCGTAATCGGCCACGGTCCGCAGCTCCACCAGATAATTGCCCAGATAGATCTGCTGGTTCTCCCCATGGACGTAGTTCTGAAACGCCGCCTCCATCTTCCGGTAGATCTCTTCCGTCTCCGGCGTCAGCCCAAACGCTTCCATCCAGGCGGCGTCCGTCTCATAGCCGCGCTCCGCCAGCAGACTGCGGTACTGGCGGTAAGCATAAGCCAGCATCCGGTAGCGCACAAAATCCACCGGGATCGGGAACGTAAACACCCACTCGTAATCCAGGCAGCACATTTCGCTCTCGCCTTCCTGGGATTCGAGCAGAAGAATATTTTCAAACAACAGGTCGATATTGGAGATCCGGAAACAGAGCATCGGGGCCGCGCTCTCCGCCTCCGCCGCTTCCTCTCCCTCCGCGGTTTCTTCCCTGGTCCCGGAAAGCGCGGTCAGAGCCTCCATGGCTTCTTCCCCGAAGACCTCGGCAAATTCCGGCGTGCCCTCAAACGGAACCAGCGCGTCCTCTTCCACCGCCAGCAGCACGTCGATGGTCTGCCGGATCAATTCCACCGGATCCGAACCGTTCACCAGCTCCTGGTATACCTGCTCCGCCAAGGACCGGCCCGTCAGGTAAGGGAAGACCGCCGCGGCGCGCGTTTCATCGATCTCCGGCTCCGCGAACCGGAGAAATTTATGCTGGGCGCTCAGACGCTTATAATTGTCCCCAAATTCCAGTATATGCCCGGCCGCCTCTTCGGTCAGCGCGCTCTTCTCCACTTTCCTGTGTTCCTGCCCGCCCAGGATCACCGTCTTGATCTGGAACCGGTCGGCTCGGGTCCGGTTATATTTCATATACACGGGACCTGCCGTCTGATATTTCCTGCCGGAACGCCGCCAGATCACCAGATAGGAATTGGCGAACTCCGTGAACCGGCCGTCCCCGCAGACCTCGGCGTATGCGGCTCCCACATCAAAAAACGAATATTTCGGATAATCGTAAGCCCCGATGGCGTCGGCCAGGTCCTCAACCCCCGGCAGATACGCGTCGGAATAGATCGTCACCGGCAGCTTATAGTCCGGCATCGGGTAATAAAACTCCAGATCCTCTCCGGTGCCATCCTCCGACAGAAGCGCGATCACCTTTTTCAGCGACAGGCTCACGTCGTCCTTTTTCGCCCCCGCCCAGTATTTCACGCCCAGCGGATTGCAGACCGCCATGATCAGCTCGCCGGCAGGCTTCAAAAGACGCCGCACCAGCCGGAACTGCTCCTGGTAGTCCTCGTCCAGGGAGCCGGCGATCACGATGTAATCGTAGCGCTCCTTCGTCTGGGCCAGATATTCCTCGATCGTTCCCTGCACATACTGGATATTTTTGCATGCTCCGTGCTCCACATGGCGCTCCCGGTTGATCTCCAGGCTGGGCCAGGAAGTGTCCAGCACGTCCACCTGCGCCACCTTGCGGCTGTAAACGCCGGTCAGCGCGCCGAAATCGGAACCGATCTGCAGAAGTTTCGCGTCCCTGCGCATCGGGTACCATTCCATCAGGTTCTCGCGCTGGGGAGAAAAGGCATAGAGGTAATCCAGATTCGGATTGTCCCGCAGAAGCCCTTTATAATCCGTCCCGTAGGCCTCGACCAGGCCCAATATCTTTCTTTCCAGTTCTGTTTTCGTCATCTCTGTTCTCACGCCTGTCCTTTCGCCTCTGTCCGCACCGCTTCTACGACCGATTCCATATCGTAGACCCCTACCGTGTTCTTATTGGAGATCACGGTCAGGTTCAATATATCGTACAGCCGGTGATAAACCACATGCTCCCCCTGCTCGAACCCGGTGCAGCTCATGGACAGCAGGTACTCGCCTCCCTGCAGCGTCATCCTCTGGGTGAAGGAAACCTCGTACTCATCCCCGCGCTTCACCGGCTTGATGTCCGTCCCCTCGTACATGGTATTGGTGCCCGTCAGGTCCGTGCCTTTCTTGTCCTTGATCGTGTACGTAAAGATCGGGGCCTGTATGGGCGCATGGAAACGGATCCGCTCCCGGATCGTGAACTGTTCGCCCTTCAGGAGCAGGTTGGTCAGGTTGCCCCGGCCGTCGAACAGCCCCATATCATAGATCTCCGCCCGTCCGTCGCCGTACTCGGTACGGTTGGGATTGACGGTCATTTTCTCTTTCATTAATCCGGCGTATGCGCCGCTGCCGGGCGTCCCCTTGGGCTTGGCCGTGATATCGTTGACGCGGCCCTCGGCTTTCCATTTGTCGGAATGGAGCTCCTCCTCCAGAAGATCCAGCTGGTTCGCCAGGATTTTCTTATACAGGTCCACCATATGGGCCGCCGTGCCCTCGGCCACGAAATTGCCCTTGTTCAGCAGCACCACCTTGTCGCAGTATTTCAGGATGCTGCCCATGTCGTGGGTCACCATCAGGATCGTGGTGCCGCTCTTGCGGATCTCCTCCATGCGCCGGTAGCATTTGGCCTGGAAGAATACGTCGCCCACCGACAGCGCCTCGTCCACGATCAGAATCTCCGGCTCCACATTGATCGCCAGCGCGAACGCCAGGCGGACAAACATACCGCTGGAATAGGTCTTCACCGGCTGGTACACGAAATCGCCGATGTCCGCGAAATCCAGGATCTCCTCCAGCTTCGCGTCCATCTCCTTCCGCGAAAAGCCCATCATGCTGCCGTTCATGTAGATATTTTCAATGCCGGTATAGTCCATATTGAAACCGGCCCCCAGCTCCAGAAGCGCCGAGATCTTGCCTTTCACCTCCACCGTTCCGGTAGTGGGCGAAAGCACGCCGGTAATGATTTTCAGGATCGTGGATTTGCCGGAACCGTTGGTTCCGATGATTCCCACCGTCTGTCCCTTCTCTACGGTAAAGGACAGGGCGCTCAACGCGTAAAAATCCTTGTGATATTCCTTGTGAAAGGGGTGCAGCGATTCTTTCAGCCGGTCGATGGGCTTGTCATATAATTTGTAAATCTTCGTCACGTCTTTCACGCTGATCGCAGTTTCCATGCAGTTCCTCCTGTACCGCCTGCGGGGCTTTTCTCTCCGCGGCGTTCTCTTCTCCGCATTCTTCCGCCCATTCTACAGCACATCCGAGAAATGGGGCCGCAGCCTCTTAAATACCTTGAGTCCCGCCAAAAGCAGCAAAATGGTCACCGCCCAGAAATAGACCGTGACGCCCGGCTTGGTCCAGAACGCGGTTCCGGTCAGCATACTGTCGCGGTAACCGTTGACGATATACCAGACCGGATTCAGCGGCAGGATCCGGTCCAGCCAGTCCGGATGCCCCTCAAACATCGCCGGATCCCACATGATCGTGGTGAGCCACATCCCGATCTGCAGCGTAATATTGACGATCTGGGCCATATCCTTGAAAAATACGTTGACCGCGCTGGTGAAATATACGATCGCCACGGAAAACACGCTGGCCGCGAAGCAGTAATAGATCACCTGCACCCAGGAAAACCTGGGGAATACGCCGTACAGCAGAAATACGCCCATCATGATGAGCATAAAGATCGCGTGGACGAACAGGCAGGAAAGCAGTTTGATCAGGGGCAGGATCTCCACCCGGAAAACCACTTTTTTCACCAGATAATGGTACTCCTGCAGACACTGGGTCCCACAGTTCATCGTCTCGTTCATATAAAACCAGGGCACGATGCCGGGAATCAGCCACAGTACGTACGGATAGCCCGGGATCGGGGGCGTACTCTTAAATCCCATCTGGAATACGAAGAAATAGATCAGCACCGTGACGACCGGCTGCACGAACATCCAGACCACGCCGAAATAAGATCCCACGAACCGCTTGCGGAAATCGGATTTCGCCAGATCCCAGATCAGTCTTCTGCTCTTTATGATTTCTTTTGCCAGTGATAATACATAATTCATAGGTTTCTTTTATGTCCTTCCTCTATTCATGGATTGCGCGGTCCGTCAGAACTTAAACGTATCCTTCAGCCCTCCCCATTTCGTATCCCGTTCGGAAAGAATGGGCGTCTGTCCCGCCTCCAGGGGCCAGGCCACGCCGATCTCCGGATCGTCCCAGGCCAGACCGCCCTCGTCGCCGGGATGGTAGAAATCCGTGACCTTGTAGGCAAATTCCGCCTCGTCGGACATTACCAGGAACCCATGGGCGAAGCCGGGCGATACATAAAACTGTTTTTTGTTGTCCTCCGTCAGCTCTACGCCGAACCATTGTCCGTACGTTTTCGAAGCCGTACGCAGGTCCACCGCCACGTCGAAGACCGCTCCCCGCAGCACCCGCACCAGCTTGCCCTGCGGAAACTGCTTCTGATAATGAAGCCCGCGCAGCACGCCTTTCGACGATTTGGACTGATTGTCCTGGACGAAAACCATGTCCAGTCCGGCCGCCTGGAAATCCCGCTGATTATAAGTCTCTACAAAATAGCCCCGCGCATCCACATGCACCTCCGGCTCGATCACATAAAGTCCTTCGATCGGACAGGGCGTTACTTTTATTTTTCCCATGAATCGTTCTCCTTTCCCGGACCGCCCGGCACGGGCGGCCTTCTGTTCGTACCTCTCTAATAACCGTAAATGTTTTTCTTCCTCTCATGGCTCTCTGCCGGGGAGCCGTTTCCATGGTACCGTTGTAAAATATGCCCGTACGGACCGAACGGTTCCGTGCGCTGGCGGCATCCTCCCGGGACGGGCCATGTGGAGAAATATTCCCGCGCAGCGTAACGGCCGGTCTCAGCCGCCTGCGGCGCGCCTCACAGACGTATGCTCACGATCGCATACAGCCGCAGCAGAATATACGCGTTGACACAGCACATCAAATACAATATACTACGGTTTCCATTCTTTGTCAAAACCAACCGGTCATTTTTGCACGCAATCAGGAAAACCGGCAGGAAAGGCAGGAAATACCGCCCCTGCACTCCTTCGATCACCGTCGAGGAACGGGGCGTCAGGCCAGGAGCATTGAAAACATGGCCGCCGCGCCGCAGAGGGCGCAGACAGTCCAGATCCAGACCCGGCTTCCCATGCGTACCGGCAGTTCCTCACCGGGCTTGCGCAGGGCCAGCAGCAAAAGCGCCGCGGCGAAAAACAGAAGCGCCGGATAGGGCACGTTCAGAAGCTGGTCCAGATTGCCCAGCCAGGTCCCCAGCATGGTCTGCATATACATCGCGCCCTGCCAGGCCAGGGTATCTCCAAACATCCGGATCACAAGGACGGGATCGCGCAGGAGCTGGCTGAAACTGTAGCCCGTGTCCAGACCTGCGGCCGCCGCGCCCGTTCCTGTCGCATAGCCGGCCACGATCTGCCCGTTGACCAGCGCCATGGCCAGCGCCCAGGCCCCGGCCACCATCGCCGCATACAAAAGCCATCTGCCCCAGCCGCCGAATTTCTTTACCGGAACCAGCAGGCACAGGCCCATGAGCGGGGCGTAAATCATCTTGCAGGGGCCCGCCGCCGCCATCAGGACCGCCAGCAGCGCCGCGTCCCCCAGCCGGACCCGGTCCCTGGCGTAAGCCAGATCCAGGCAGGCCGCCGTAAACAGGAACATACAGCCCAGGATCATCACATCGTAGGAAAAGGACGCCGACAAATGCAGCGTCATCGGCAGCAGCGCCACGCCGAACAGCACTTCTTTCCCGAACGGCAGCCGCCGCATCGCCAGCCAGGTCATTCCCACAAAAAACAAAAGATTAAACAACCGTCCCAGATACGCCAGCGGAAGACTGCCCAGTCCCAGCAGACGGGCCAGGGTAATGCCCAGCGCCTGAGGCAGGTAAGCCGCGGGCGTCGTGTTCACCGGCGGATAAATGGATTCGGCCTCCGTGATGTCCGAACCGGCCGCCTCCAGCCACTCCTGCTGCGGCGTCCGTTTCCGCTCTATCAGCACGCCATGAATGGCCCGGTAGGTCCTTTCCTGCAGGGTCTGCCCCAAAACGATGCTTGTTTCTTTATCGTCGTCCTCATTCACGATCTCCGTCCCCGAAGCGGTCCGTTCGTCCGTCCACCGCCAGTAGGACGAAGCATCATCGTAAACGTAATTTCCGTACATATCCTCCAAAAACCAGTCCTGGGCCCGCACCAGCACATACCCGTCGTCGGAATTGGCCCGCTTCCCCATCAGATGATCGGAGACCTCATAAGCGCTTACATAATGGGCGATCTCATCCGGAGCCGACATGGGCGGGAGCACAAACAGGTACAAAAGCCCCAGCCCCAGCCCGGCCAGCGGATAGACCCGGCACAAATCCCAGCCGCGGCCGTCTTTCCCCTTAAAAATGGCCCAGCCCAGCGCCAGTACCAGCCCGACCGCCAGCACGCAGAGCAGCAGGTACCAGCCCAGCAGCCAGCCGTCTCCGCTGTTTACCGCGCCGGAGCGCACGTCCAGCAGCCGCCAGAACGCCGCAGCCGCCAGAACACCTGCGGCCGGGAGCCAGATTTTATTGATTTTGCGCTTTGTTTTTTCCATCGTGTTCGTCTCCATTCCCGGCCGGCGCCCGCTCCAGCTCTTTCAGCCGCGCCTCCAGAAGAAGCTTCTCCTCCCGGCTCCGCTTCTCCTCCAGGGCCATCTGCTGCACCAGCTCTTTCAGCTTCGTCTCCAGCTGCGAAATATGGATCGTCATGTAGAATACCTTGACGATCAGCACGAAAATCGCGAACAGGAACAGGAAGTTCGCTGTGGAATAAATGCCCAGACAATGCGCCGCGAAATCCGCCGCCGACGGGAACAGGCTGAATACCACCAGCACCAGCGCCAGCAGGATCCAGAATACGGCGCTCTCGATCTGCAGCCGGGACTGCCGGATCCGGCGCATCATCAAAAACAGCGTCGCCACCGATACCAATATCAGCGCCGCCCGCAGCGTCATGGTCATCATACGTGTTTTTCCCCTTTCTCTTTCATCCAATACTGCCGGTTGGAAGTACATTGCAGGATCAGCGCCGTCGGAAGCCGCCGGTACCGTCTGCCCAGCCAGTATCCCAGAACTTTACTGCCGCTGCCCGCCGCCAGAAGAGGCAGCAGCCACGGACGCCCCGTGCGCAGCAGCCAGGCGGCGGTCTGTTTCACCAGGCGGATCCCCTCGCTCTCCGACGAGACGCCCGCAAACACTTCCGGATGGTCCGCCTGGGACACGCCCAGATCAAAATTCCGGCGAAACTGCTGCAGCAGCGTCAGATTGTGGGAATGGACCACCTCCGCCTCCGCCGCGTAAACCACGGCATAGCCCGCCCGGACCGCGCCCGACGCGTAAATCATGTCCTCATTGAAGATCGTCCGATTGATAAAACCACCCAATTTCTCGAAAATATCCCGGCGGTACGCACAGCAGACATTGGAGGCAAAAAATGTCTTGATGCCCAGCTTTGGCAGATCCGCCGCCGTCTTGATCCGGCCCTGCGCGGGATAATTAAAATTCCGGGTGTAACTTTCGATCGCGCGGCAGTCCGGGGCCGGCATCTGCCTCGCATAAGCCATCGCCGCCGTTTCTCCGCCGGGGCCTTTCCGCTCCAGCGCCCGCACCAGGCTCTCGATCAGCCGGTCGTTTCTCGGAACCGCGTCGTCGGTCATAAAAAGCAGCACATCCGCCCGGCTGAGGGACGCGCCCAGATTCCGGGTCCCGCCGTGGTCAAACTCCCGCCTGGAAATGTGACGCACCTCCAGACCGGCAATCCCCTCAAACCCGGATTCATTCCAGTATCTGCGTTCCGTATTGATAATAATGATCCTGCCGGCCGGATAAGTCTGTTCCTCCAGCATACGCAGCAGGCGGGCCAGACGCCGGTCCGGCCGGTAGACGGGAATGATCACGTCCACCGTCGGATGCTTCTTCTCTGTCAGTTTCTCCTTGTCGCTCATTCTGTGTTTCCTTTCCTGCCGCGCCGTATCCGCGGCGTACGCGTCCTTCACCCCGCAGGTTTCAGACGCCGTTCTCCCGTTTCCGCCGCCCGCGGATATAAGAAACCCACGCCCCGGCCGCAAAGCACGCCGCCATAAGGACCATCAGCGTCAGGTACGCCCGGGCCGCTCCCGGGATTCCGCTCCTTTTCACCATGGCCGGGGCCAGCCGGGCCGCCAGCACCGTCAGCGCCGCGTAAATCCCGAAGATCACCTTCTGCCGCCGCAGGATCACCAGCACATAGTAATACAGGTTTAATATGGCATAGAAACCGCCGCCCAATACCACCGCCACAAACGGTTTATGGTACCGTACCAGGCTGCCCTCATACCCCGCGCCCAGCAGCAGTTCCATGATCCTCAGAACCGGCCTGCCCAAAAACCAGGCCAGCGCCACCGCCAGCAGACTCAGCGCCGCGATCAACGCCGATATCTTCACCAGCATCCCTTTAAATTTCCCGTAATTGCCCGCCGTCCAGTCCTCCGTCAGCCAGGTCAGAACCGGCCGTATGACAAAACCGGCCGCCAGATTGATTACCGAAGTCGGCATAAAAATTACATTAAAATATCCCGACGCCGCATCGTCCATATGCGCGTCGATGGCGTATTTGGCGGCGGAAAAAATATAAAAGTCCAGAAATACCGACACAAACAGCAGTACCGCCGCCCCCGTCAAAGGAAGCAGCCGCGCCGGGTCGCGCCCCCGGTCCACCGACGGCAGCCGTTTCAGCACCGTCACGTCGAACAGCAGCACCCCCGCCGCCTGGGCCGCCACCGCCGCCGCGCAGGCGGCTGCCAGCGTCCGGCTGAGCAGCAGCACCGTCAGAAACGTGCCCACGGAAAGCAGGGTACGGAACGTATTGGATTTGCCGGTCAGATGCAGGTGACCCTTTCTTTGAAATTCCGATTCGTATACATCGGCAAAACCGTCGATCACTTTATAGCAGACCAGCAGAAACACGACCGCGGCCTTTTCCGCCGTGTAACCGCTGACCAGCAGATATCCCGCGCCCGCCAAAAGCGCCGTCGCGCAGGTCAGATACCGGTGAAGCAGATAATCCCCGAAGCGGTATTCCCCCGCGCCGTCCGTGATCTGAAATGGCCGCAGCCCGAAATAGGCCAGGATAAACATCTGCTGCCCGAATGTGCTGAAGCCGAACGCGAAAACGCCGCCCTGGTCTTCCCCCACGATCCGCATGACCAGAAACGACAGCACCATGCTCGAAAATGCGTAGCAGAAGCTCCCGATCATATTCCAGATAATATTCTGTTTTTCCCTGTTGGAGCCCGTCCCCATCAGAAGGGCGGCGAACCGGTCCGCTGTCTTCATGCCCGCCTGTCTCTCCGTTTCCTGAAATTCTGAATCAGCAGGATGGACAAGAGCATCCGCACCATATAGGATGCGGCCGTCAGCGGCTTCAGGTAGCTTTCGCCGCCGGTCCTCTCATCGATCGTCACCTGCACCTCGGCTACTTTCGCGCCCTGTTTGATCAGGTAAGACACCGTATCCGGCTCCGGGCCGTAATTCAGGCTCCAGGCAAATTCCTCGATCATTTCCCGGTTCAGGAGCCGCATACCGGAAGTGGGGTCCTGGATCCGGACGCCGGTGGTCAGAAAGATCGCGGCGCTCAGGAAACGGCTGCCCAGCATCCGCGCGGACCAGTCCTTTTTCTTTGTCACGAAGCGGGAACCGATGACAATATCATAGCCCTCGTCCATTTTTTTCTTCATATCCATGATATATTCCGGCCGGTGCTGCCCGTCGCCGTCGAACTGGATCGCATACCGGTACCCTTTCAGGCTGGCGTATTTCATCCCCGCCTGGAAGCAGCCGGCCAGCCCCAGATTCACCGGCAGGTCCAGCAGCTCGTAACCCCGCTCCCGGCAGATCCGGGCCGTGCCGTCCGTGGAGCCGTCGTTGACCACGATATAATCCAGCTCCGGAAAATCCTGCCGGATATGATCCACCACCCTGGCAATATTCTGTTCCTCATTATAAGCCGGAATCACCAGCAGAACCTTGTCCATCCGTGTTTTAACCTGCCTTTTTCTGCCCTGCGTTGCGCCGCGACCGGGCGGCGCCGCTAAAGCCCCGCGCCCTGAGCGCTGTTTCAAAAACCATTCCTTCTATAAAATGCTGTTCTTCTAAAATGCCGTATTTTCTCTGTACCGTTCGGTTCGCTTACGATTTTACCATGAGAGGAATAAAAAGTAAATTACATTATCGGAGAATTACGGCCGGTTTGCCGCGGAACGCGCCGGGAGGCTGGGTTTTATTATCTCCCAATTTCCTTTTCGCGTTCCTGGAACGTTGCGGCAGCGTCCGGAATCCGGAAAAGAATCAGTTCCAATGCCCATATTAAAAATGAGGATGTCCCAAAAGTCGAATTTTAAATGACTTTTGGGACACCCTCAGGTCAACTTGAGAAAATAATAAATCTGACATTTTTGAGAAAACAATAAAACCGCATTGATTTTATTCGCAATATTGAGTACAATATACAAATAGAAATTTGTCGTCAGGGGGCGAGAATAATGAAGTATCTGTCCATTCGTCAGACAGCGGAACGCTGGGGAATCTCAACCCGGCGCATACAAATTTTATGTGCGGAGGGACGCGTTTCCGGCGCGGCCAGGATTGATTATTCGTGGGCGATACCAGACGATGAGCCGCAGCCGAAGGACGCGAGGATCAAGAGTGGAGAATGATTCGTCCTGCAATGATGGAACAGCGTACACCTATAAAAATGAAGCCCAGCAAGGTTATTATCGGAATGAGAACGCCTGAATTTGAAAGCAGACTTATCGTTTCTGCTGCGGTAAATGCGGGAATAAAAGAGATTCATAAATTGTATATTAACGATTCTGACGAATTGGATAGTGAGTCTGTACCAATTGAGTGCTATCATATCTAAACTATATTTTTGTCAGGGTCAAGGAGGATGGATAATAAAGATGGCAGATGTTGAGCTTTCAACTTACGAGGACATCTACTCTGAAATAAAAGAAGCCTTGCTCACTTCGAGAAACCAGGCGTACACCGCTGTGAATTTTACAATGGTACAGGCGTACTGGCAAATCGGCCGCATCATCGTGGAGCATGAGCAGGAAGGAAACTTGCGGTCCGGCTATGGGAAATCCATATTGCAGGAGTTGTCCAATCGTCTGACAAAAGAATTTGGTAAAGGCTTTTCCGTGCGGACGCTTCAGCAGATGAAAAAGTTTTATGTGATGTTTCCAAATACGAACGCACTGCGTTCGCAATTGACATGGACACATTATCGTCTGCTTCTGTCGGTAGAAAACGAACAGGCGCGGCAGTGGTATATGAATGAGGCGGCAGCATCCGCGTGGTCAAGCCGCCAGTTGGAGCGGCAGATCTCTACATTGTATTATGAACGCCTTCTTGCAAGCAGAGAAAAGGCGCCGGTCAGAGCTGAAGCCGGAGAATTGATGGCACCGCTGGAGGCAGAAGAATTCATCAAAGACCCATATGTGTTGGAATTTCTTGATCTGAAAGATTATCCGGCTTTGCGGGAATCCGACCTGGAGCAGGCGCTTATAGATAAATTGCAGGAGTTTCTGCTGGAACTCGGACGCGGCTTTTGCTTTGTCGCCAGGCAAAAGCTGATGCGATATGAGGATGAGGATTTTTATCTCGACCTTGTTTTTTACCATAGCATTCTGAAGTGCCATGTGTTAATCGACTTGAAAGTTGGCAAGCTGACACACGGTGATATTGGGCAGATGGACAGCTATATCCGGATGTTCGATGACCTCTATAAAAACGCAGATGACAATCCGACCATAGGCATTATCCTGTGTTCACAGAAGAATGAGGCCATCGTGAAATATTCGGTTTTGAATGACGCCCAGCAGATCTTCGCGTCAAAGTATCAGTTGGAATTGCCTACTGTCGAAGAACTGCAGCATGAAATCGAAATCGAGCGCAAACGAATTGAGCAACAGGAGGAATGACAAATGCCCGTTACCAACACGAAGGAGAACGGTTTAGAGACCCTCATTGTGAAGTGGCTTGTAGAGCATAATGGTTACGAGGAAGGCAAGAACACCGATTATAGCAAAGAATTCGCTATCGATGAGACACGACTTTTCCGCTTTTTGCAGGACACGCAGCCTTCGCAGATTACTTTGCAACAAATATATTACAATCCAACGACTGTTAGAACCAAAAGCACGAGGCATTGGAAATATTCCCTTTGTTCCGTGCTTTTGGTTCGCCCCAATCCAGCCTGACAGATGCCGTAATTATAATTTTGACTTCAAAACTTTCTTACGGGCACCCAGCATTGCGGCGGGGGAATGACAAATCATATCACTGCGTCATTTATACAGGACTTTTTCACTCACCGGCCAGCCGGAACCTGATCGTATCATTCCAGCATTTTCCCGTAATATTCCACTTCTATTACGGTTCCGTCCGGATAAGATTCCCTGCCGGTTTTTATATATTCAGAAAACCCATAGTGCGTATCGATCGCTTTGTTTTTCATACCGCCGGGTTCTGCGCCAAGCGTCGCTTTCGTGAATCCCCTTTGCCGCAGATCGTCCATCATAAAATGAAACAGCTTTGAAAAGCTTCCACATTATCCAATTCTCTCTGTCGTCTCCGCTGCGCGCGATCTCATAATCCCATTTGTCCCTTTTCAATTAAAGGTGTGTTTTATATTTATACACTATTTTTGTATATTCTATCATTTTATTGCTACAATCATTAGGGTGTTCATCAACACCCTTTTCTTATTATTTCCCCATACTAATTTTGAATCTTATAATAGTAAGAGTATGATTTTTATATAAATAAAGATTTTGGAGTATCATAGTGCCAGATATTTTTGATATTTGGAACTTTAAGTATGATATTACAGACAATTTTGTAGTAAAGGGTAGTTAAGATAGGGGGGGTGATAAAGTTGTAGGAAAAAATTAAGAATAACCAACATTGTAGTTTATTTATCAGTATGATATATTTGATATACAGTTATAAAGGAACAGACAAATCGTTTGCAAGGAGAAACATTTATGAAGAAATCTATATTTATTGCATTACTTGTGGGCGCAATGCTGTTGTCAGCGTGTAAGGCAAATGCAGTCAATCATGAAAGAGAAACGACGCCGACCGGTTTTTCCTCGGAGGACAGCTACGTATCCGAACCGGTCACGTTCGTATGGGAGGAAGTCGGATTTGGCGGCGACTTCACCGTTACGTTGGAACCGCTTAACACGTTCCAAATGTGCGAAGGACCCCTGAGCAGCACGGTCTACAAAGGTTATTTTCATGTGGACGGGGATGTTGTTACGCTGAGAGACTCCGCAACATCGGCGGAGTATAAGGAGTTCCTGTTCCGCATCAATGACGATAAGACGGAGCTGACGTTTATCGCCGACGGTTCAGATGAGCTGCCGTTCTGCAAGATAGCGGACGGCGCTCTTTTCAGCACAGAGTTCCATCATGACGACAGCGAATACTGGGAAAAAGAATAACAAATTCCGTTTGTAGCATAGTAAAAAAGAGGCAGTCCAGAAGATATGGATTGTCTCTTTTTTGTGCTTCAAAATGACAGGTATCTGTGGAAAATGTATGAATATACATAGCCAGCCGGTGGCTGACAGTAAGAACACATCTTCCTGAAAAGAGAGTCCCATTTTATGTTCATTTCTTCGATCGTCGCTGTCTTACACCAAAAATGTTCCGTCATTCACAGCTCTCTATTTCAAATCATGATCCGGAAGCACATTCCGCTTCAGGCTGGTGTAGGCCAGCAGGATATAAACCGCATAAATCAGAAAAAACGCGCCCAGCGAGATCATTACAATAACAGCGGGGTGGTTCCAGCCCACCATGACGCCCGGTTCCGGCATCATGGCCAGATGCACGATAAAGAAACCGGCGATCAGCACTGCCGGGACGGCGGGCAATGTGTAAAACAGGGCGAACTGCCTGCCCAGCGTCCGGGCCATCTCCCGCCGGTCCATGCCCAGCTTGCGCAGAAGCACGAACTGCCGCCGGAATCGCTCCGTCTCGCCGAGCTGCTGGATGGTCAGGATGGTGACGGCGGTCATCATCAGGGCCAGCGCCAGATAGTACAGCGGGAAGCAGCCCATGAGAGCCTGCGCGGCCACTTCCGCCTCCTCATATGCCTTGCTGAGCACAAACACAGACCCGGACGGATCCTCCTGCCGGTCACGTTCCGCTCCGGCCAGACCGGACAGCGCCTCGTACTGCTCTGCGGTCACAGGCCGGGCAGTTTGGGCGGCGTAAGCCATGTGATGGACCGGCAGGCCATCCGCCGCTTCATCAGGCACGACCAGGATATAACCCCGTCCGTTGACCGTTCCGTAGCTCTGGGAGAGGTGTTCCGTATAAATGCCGCCTGGAGCCAGGGCCGTCTGTCCCACAAGAAGCGTTCCCTGATAGTTTCGCAGCGGTTCCTCCACATAGGTCATACAGTGGATAAGGGCCTCCCCCGGTCCGGGAGACTCCGCCGCCGGATAGCCGGCCAGGGCGCGCAGGGCCGCGTAGTCGCTCCAGCGGAGGACGGGGTCACTGTCGTAGCTGTAGTTGTAATACATATCCCCCAGGTATTCCTGGATTCGCCGGCTGCCCGACAGGTACACCGCATACAGCCATTCCTGCTCCACCGGGATATTCTCTCCGATATAAGCCAGGTACGGCCCGGGGTCCTGTTCCTCTCCCTCTATCCCGATATAGAGATCGAAGCAGGCCGCCTCTGCAGTCCGTCCTCTCATGATGCCGTAAAGGACGGAGGAACTTCCCTCAGAGATCAGCGTGGCAGTGAAAATGACGGAGAGAACCGCCATCAGGACGCCCATACTGGCCAGCTTCGCCGTCAGGCTGCGGAAAATGAGCAGGTTTTGTCCCCGGTATTTCCGGGCGGGACGGCGGTCAAAAAACGCGGGCACGCCGGAAGCGAAGCTGATAAAAAAGCCAAACAAGGCAAGGATGGCGCAGAATGCCCCGGCCAGCGCAATATACAGATTCCAGCGCATGAGCAGGCAGGTCCCGGCTGCCCCAAGGACCAGAGACGCCCCGAACACCAGGCGGCGCATTTTCCCTTTTTGCAGTACCGCGCCCTCGTTTTGCCGCTCGAAGTAAATCAGGTCGTAAATCCTCATCTTCCGGATGCGTCTCCGGCTCCTGCCCAGGGCGAAAAGATAGATCAGCGCAAAATACAGCGCGGTCCGGCCAAGGGCAGGCAGCGAGAGCTCCAGGGCAAAATGATAGGGCTGGGCAAACATGGCCATCACGACGGCCCGCATGACCTGATAGAGCAGCCCGCCAAGCCCTGCCCCAAGGATCAGGGCGGCGGCACCCACCGCCAGATTCTCCAGAAAAAAGAGCCGGGCCACCTGCCGGCCCGTCAGCCCGCTGAGAAGATAAATCCCCAGCTCCCGGCTGCGGCGGGAAAGCATGAAGCGGGTGGAGTACACCGCCAGCCAGCCGAACACGCACACCACGGCCAGACTGGCCAGGACGATCATCAGGGAAAGATTCTCCGATCTCGCCGCCAAAGTCCGCACCTCGCCGGAGACCGCCAGCGCGTTGAACGCAAAGATCAGCGCGGCGGCCAACACCATGGTGACGAAATAGACGAGATAATCCCGGGCCTGCCGCCGGGCGTTGCGCAGGGACAATTTAAAGTACGTCACTGACATCACCTCCCAGCGCGGCCAGCACGTCCAGGATCTCATGGTAGAACACGGACCGCCCGCGGTCTCCCCGAAGCAGCTCGTTGAAGACCCGGCCGTCCTTGAGAAACAGGACCCTCCCCGCGTAGCTGGCGCTGTAGGCGTCGTGGGTGACCATGAGGATCGTTGCCCCCATATCCCGGTTCATCTCGGACATGATTTCCAGTAAATTTTTGGAAGCTTTGGAATCCAGCGCCCCCGTCGGTTCATCGGCCAGCAGCAGCGATTGTCCCGCCGCTATGGCGCGGGCGCAGGCAGTCCGCTGCTTCTGTCCGCCGGAGATCTGATAGGGAAATTTCGCGAGAATGTCCGCAATGCTCAGCTTCCCGGCCACTTCCCGCACCCTCTCCTGCACCGTTTTCGCGTCGGTGTGATTCAAAGAAAGAGCCAGACCGATATTTTCTTCCACCGTCAGCGTGTCCAGCAGATTGAAGTCCTGGAACACGAAGCCCAGCCTTTCACGCCGGAATTTCGCCAGGGCGTCATCGGACAGATCGGCGATATTGACCCCATCCATCCGAATTTCCCCGGCGCTGACCGTGTCAATGGTGGAGATGCAGTTGAGCAGCGTGGTCTTGCCGCTGCCGGACGCGCCCATGATAGCCAGAAATTCCCCGTCAGCCACGTCGAAGCTCACCCGGTCCAGCGCCTTGGTGACATTGTTTTTGTTTCCATAGTATTTTTCGATGTTCTGCACTTGCAGCATGGTACAGCCTCCTTTCTGATGACAGTATGATACAGCAAAGGAAGCGGCGCTTGTATCGAATTCATATGGGTTTGCCTTACAATTTTGTAAGAAAGATGCCGAACCCGCCCGCAGGGCGTGTATTTCGGCCGGCTTCAGCGCTCCCGCTCTCCGGCCGGCTCCCTGGCCGGAAACGTGAGGGTCGCGCAGGTCCCCGCACCCTCTTCCGAGGTCAGGCGAATGTCCAGCTCCAGAAAACCGGACATCTTTTTGCACAGGTACAGCCCCATCCCGGTAGCGCCGCCCCGCGACCGGCCGTTGGAACCGGTGAAGCCCCGGTCGAACACGCGGGGCAGTTCATGGGCGGGGACGCCGATCCCATTGTCCCGGACCGAAAGCTGCGTCTGCTTCCCGAGAGGAACCGCGGAAATGGTGATAACCGGCTCCTCTCCGCGGTAACGGGCGGCGTTCTGGAGCAGCTGCCCGAGAATAAAAACGGCCCATTTTTTGTCCGTATAGACCTGCTGATCAAGCTCCTGCGTCTCGATCCGGACTCCGCTCTGCATCAGCAATGTCCGGTGGTTTTCCACCGCCTGCGCGACGATTTCGGCAAGGGATGTCTGACGGATCACGCAGTCGCGTTCCGGGCTCTCCGCGCGGGCGTAAAACAGGGCCCTCTCTATATGCCCCTCGATCTGCGCCAGCTCAAAATCCAGTTTCCGCCTGCTCTCTCCCTCCAGCTGGCGGCAGACCAGCCGCGCGGCGGTGATGGGCGCTTTGATCTCGTGCACCCAGCTTTCCACATACTCCCGGTAATCCCGCTGGGCGGCCCTCGCGTCGGATACCGCGCCGATCATCGCCTGTCCCGCCCGGCGCATCAGGTCAAAAAGGCAGCGTTCATAAAGCCGGTCCGCGGCCGGAACACATTCGGTAAACAGATATTTTTCATCCAGATTCTCCAGAATCTGCTCCAGCTCCGCCAGGCGGGAGCGCTGGCGCAGATAATCCGCCGCCTGTACGATCAGGAAAATCAACAGCAGGCCCAGCAATAAAATGACGAGCACTCCCGTCTGCGTTCCGGTCGCGGCAAGGAAAAGGGCCGCCGCCGCAAAACAGGCCAGCCAAAGGATGATCCTGCCCAGCCGGTCAGATAAAAATGTTCCAACTGTCATAGCTGATACCCCATTCCCCGGCGGGTTTTGATCAGATCCGGCCTGCCCAATTCCGCCAGTTTTCCGCGCAGCCGCGTCATATTGACGCTGAGCGTATTGTCGTCAATGTAAATCTGACTGTCCCACAGCGCGTCCAGCAGATCGGCGCGGGAAACGATCTGCCCGGCGCGCCCCATTAAATAAGCGAGAATCTGCAGTTCATTCCGGGTAAGCTCCACGGTTCTTCCCTCCGCTGTCAGGGTCCCTTTGGTCAGGCACAGGCGCAGGCCGCAGGCTTCCACCATATCTGTGCGTTCCGGCGTACCGCCGCTGCGGCGCAGAACGGCCCTGATCCTGGCCAGCAGAACGGGAACGCTGTACGGTTTGGTGATGTAGTCGTCTCCGCCCAGGCTCAGCGCCCGCACCTCGTCCAGCCCCGAATCGCGGCTCGTGACAAAGATCACCGGCGCCGGAACGGCTTTTTGCAGGGCGGCGCACAGCCCGAACCCGTCCCGCCCGGGCAGGCCGATGTCTAAAAGGATCAAATCCGGGCGCTCCCGCACCGCCGCTTCCGTAACCGTTTCAAAATCCGTGACCGGAAGCGGTTCGTACCCTTCATTCTGAAGCACCAGCGCCAGTTCCTCCCGGATTTCCGGCTCGTCTTCAATAATCATGATTTTCTGCATGTTATTTTACCATCCCGTTGGTTTTTATCAGAATCCATTATAGAGATACGGCTGAAGAAAGACAACAGGCGCGCAGTAATTTTAAATGGAATTGCTTCTTTCTGCTATGCAAACGATACAATAAAAGCCGGGCATGGCGGGAACACAGGGCCAATGCACGTCCCTGGTGTCTCCCCGATACCCGGCATAGCGTGTCATATATGTCTCTTCACCGTTTTATGATCTGCCTGAGGCGCATAAACGTCAGGCGGCAGCGCACCAGGGGTGAAAAACGAAGCAGCAGCTCCGTATCCCGGGCGTCCACGCCTATATCCTCCAGGCTGTACTTTGCGCCCAGGCCCTTCAAAACACCCTCCAGGCGTTCCGGGGAAGGAATGCCTGCTGCAATCTCACGTATCTCCGGCCATGCGCGTTCAAACGTCTCATCGCTGACGGCCTCCAGACAATTTTTACTGTTTTCCTGCAGCACCGTCTCTCCCAAAGCCGCGCCGAAGAAAGCGAGTATCTCTTCTTCCGACGGAATACCGGCCCGGTCCAGACGCGGCGGACGCGCCTCTTCCGTCAGGCTATGGTATGCCCGGGCAGAAAGTACCGCGCCCACGCCGGTCTTCTCCCCGTGAAGCGCGTCGAAACGGACCCGCAGACCTGCCGGGTGCATCTCAATCACGTGGGATATATGGTGTTCCGCGCCGGAAGCCGGCCGGGAATTGCCCATCATCTGCATGGCGATGCCGCTGATCAGAAGAGCCCGTATCAATTCCTCAAAAGCGTGCAGGTCGCCGGCCAGCAGCCCGTCCGCCAGATCCAGCACAGAGCGCGCCGCTCCCATGACCAGTTCATAGACCTCGGGGCAAAGATATTCGCCCGTCAGGATATGAGCGATCCGCCAGTCGGCCAGGGCTGTGAACTTCGCCAGGATATCTCCCACGCCGCTCTTCCACAGCTCCGGCGGGGCGGAACGGATCACGTCCAGATCCGCTATCACCAGCTCCGGCGCAACCGCCCCCAGACTCGTCTTGAACCCATGCCAGGTCATGGCCGCGACGGAACTGCAATAGCCGTCCACGCTGGCAGCGGTAGGCGCGGACACGAACCGCAGGCCTTTCTTATACGCCACATAGCGGGCAATATCGTTCACCGTGCCGCTGCCCACGGCAATGATTATCTCGGTCCCCGCATCCAGCTTTTCCAGCACTGCGCCCACGGAATGCTCATTCGCATGGAGACCCGGGGCCGGCAAAATGATCTCCTGCTCCGCGCCGGGCCGCCTTCCCTCCGCCGCCCGGTAAGTATTGCTGTCGTAAAGCGCACAGCGCCGCCCGGTTATGCCCTGGGATCGCATGTACGAATCGATACTCCGAAGACACCCCTGTTCGATCACCGCCGTTTTGGTAATCACGCTGTGCGTCCTGCCGCAGGAACAGGCTCCGTCAAATACGCTGCAATCAATCAGCAAGAACACCACCTCCAGACAAATCCCTTTTTTCCAAAAAAGTATATACGATCTATGCGGTTTGCGCAAGCTGCGGCGTTAAAATGAGGAAACCTGCAAACGCAAACCATTTTCCTTTTGAACTGCCCCGATCCATTCCGGCTCATCCAGGGCCGGAAACGTCAGACAGGCGTCCGGTCTGCTCCGGATGCCTTTATCACTATAACCCGGCAAACGCGAACTGTCAATCCGCAATGATCCACAATTATTTTCAGCAGGATTCTTTTTAAAAAAGGTTGCACTTAAGCGCATTATCCGTTCCGGAGCCCGCATCCGCCATTTACTTTTTTCTTCCCCCATGGTAAAATGGGGAACAGGCCATTGAAAAACACCCAAATGACAAAAGGAGAATTTCCCATGAAAGGAACCGTGCTCGTAACGGCCGTCGGCTCATTCTCGGCGGCGGCGGTCATAGAAACCTGCAAAGCAGAAGGGTACCGGGTCATCGGCTGCGACATCTACCCGCCGGAATGGATCGCGGCGTCCCTGGAAACAGATCGTTTCTTCCAGGCTCCTTACGCGACGGACGGGGCGCATTATCTGGAATTTCTGGAGAAGATCTGCGCAGAAAATCAGATCGACTTTCTGCTCCCGCTGACCGATGTGGAAATCGATGTGATCGACCGCTGGCGCAGCCGGGCCCGGGCGCTGGGCGTTACCCTGTGCATGTCCGGGGAGGCGGCCATCGGGCTCTGCCGTGACAAGCAAAAGCTGGCGCAGTACCTGAAGCCGCTGCGGATCTGCCCCGTTATTCCCGGCCGGAGCCTGTCCCAGGTTCTCTCAGAAGCGGAAGCCGGCGGCTTTGAACCGCTCGCATATCCTCTGGTGCTGAAACCGTTCCGCGGCCGCAGCAGCCAGGGACTCCGCATCATTGAAAACGTCCGTCAGATGCAGCGGGCGGGCGAGGATCTGCGCGGTGAAGCGGCCCATTACCTGGTACAGCCGAAAATTCCCGGTCCCGTCGTGACCGTGGACGTGGTGCGGGACGCAGACCATGGCCGCACCGTCTGTCTGCCGCGCCGGGAGCTTCTGCGCACTTTCAATGGAGCCGGGACCTCGGTATACGTGTTCCGCGACCCGCTCCTGGAGAAACAATGCGCCGCGCTGGCGGAGGCATTGGACATCCGGGGCTGCGTCAATTTTGAATTTATCGAGAAAACGGAAACCGAACGGTACCTCTTGGAATGCAATCCCCGCTTCTCCGGAGGCGCGGCGTTCTCCCGGATGGCCGGCTATGATATGGTCAAAAATCATCTGCGCTGCTTTGCCGGGGGAGAAATCGAACCGGCCGGCGAGATCAAAAACCAATACCTGGTGAAACGTTATACCGAATTTTGTACGAAAATCGAAGATTGACGGAATGAAAAATAACCAGCCATTCCCCCGCCGCCCGAACCGCCCCGCAAACCTGTCCGGCGCGGCGCAATCCCCGGATTTTTACAGCATTCCAGGGCCCCCGCGTACGCGCAGACAAAAAGCGCACCCGCGCGGGACGCCGGAACGTATGCGGCACATTTCCTGTGCCGGAAAGGATAGATTATGACGATCAGAAAACCGGACCGCCCGATCGCCGTCACGCGGTCGGCGCTGCCTCCTTTAGAAGAATATGTCGAAATGCTGAAGCCCCTGTGGGAAAGCGCCTGGCTGACCAATATGGGAGACTACCATGAACGATTTAAAAAGCAGCTGAAAGAGCGCCTGCAGACAGAAAATCTGGAGCTGTTCGTCAACGGTCACGCCGCGCTGGAACTGACGCTGCAGGCCATGGAACTGACGGGCGAGGTCATTACCACGCCTTACAGCTTCGCGTCCACGACCCACGCCATTGTCCGCAACGGGCTGACCCCGGTCTTCTGCGACATCGATCCCGCAGACTACACGCTGGACGCGGAGAAGCTGGAGGACCTGATCACGGAGCGCACCTCGGCCATCGTGCCGGTCCACGTATACGGGAACCCCTGCGACGTGGACAGAATCGCCGAAATCGCCCAAAAACACCATCTGAAAGTGATCTACGATGCGGCTCACGCGTTCGCCGAGGAAATCGGCGGACGCGGCATCGGTCAGTTCGGGGACGCTTCCATGTTCAGCTTCCATGCGACGAAGGTATTTCACAGCATCGAGGGCGGGGCGGTCAGTTTCCGCAACCCGACCCTGGCTCCAATTCTGTACCAGATCAAAAATTTCGGGATCACCGGCTATGAAACTGTCGGCTACGTGGGCGCCAACGGCAAAATGAACGAATTTCAGGCAGCCATGGGCATCTGCAACCTGCGCCATGTGGACGAGTCCATCGCCGTGCGCAAGACCCTGGCGGCCCGTTACCGTGAGCGGCTGTCCGATATAAAAGGGATCCGGCTCTGCCCGGAAAGACCGGATGTGAAATATAATTACGCCTATATGCCGGTGGTGTTCGACGGGTACCGGAAAAACCGGGACCAGGTGTTTGCGGAACTGGCCGCCTGCGACATCCACGCCAGGAAATATTTCTACCCCTGCATCAACGCCTACGACTGCTACCGGGACCGTTTCGACGAAAATGATACGCCCATCGCCAGGCGGATCTCCCGCCAGGTGCTGACGCTGCCCCTGTACCCGGAACTGTCCATGGAGATCGTGGATCTAATCTGCGATATCATTCTGTCTTAGTCCGGGGACGGGAAACGGTTATACTACGCCGGACCGGAGATAGTCGAAATACAATGGCGCTCCCCCGGTGTGGATAAAAAGCACGTTCCCGCGGCCGGCGCCGTGGTCTTTCAGCCATTTGAGCATCCCCGCGTAAGCTTTCCCCGTATAGGTGGGGTCCAGAGGAATCCCATGCTGCTCCATCATTTCCCGGATCACGGTCTTTATGTCCTCATCATATTTCCCGTATCCGCCGCAGGTATATTCGGTCAGGAAACGGATCGGTATCTCTTCCCGTCCCGCATAACGCCTGACGCCCGCTTCTCCCGTCTCCTGCCCGCGGGCCACGGACACGCCGATGATCTGTTCGTCCCCGCCGGACTCATACCAGCCTGCCAGCAGCCCGCCCTGGGTCATGCCGGTAGCGCTGGCCAGAAAAATATAATCGAAAAAGATTCCCTGTTCCTCTTCCCACCGGCGAATCTCCCCGTAAACGTTCCGGTAGGCCTCTCTGGCGGCGGCCTCGTTGCCATGTCCAAATTTGTCCCCATAAATATAATAAGGACGATAGCCCTGGGCCCGGAGCCATTCCAGAATCTGCTCCACCGCCTCCGCCACCCGGTCCGGACTGCACGAGACATAACGGCTCCCCATGGACCGGACCAGGAGTTTATTGAAGGTGTCCGTTCCTTCCGGTTCCCCCAGATCCGGCGAAAGGATCATACTGGGTATGTCCAGGCTCCGGCACATGGTCGCCAGCACCCGGTTCAGATTGGACTGCTTCTTTCCGTAGGATACCAGAAAATCCCCGCCTTTCGCCTCCATATCCTTTAAAAACGACAGGCCGATGCGGCACTTATTCCCGCCGAACGAAAAGCCCAGAAAATCCTCCCGCTTCATATAGATAGTCTGTCCGCTTTCGCAGGTCCCGATAAATTGGACCGGCGTCGGCGTCAAAAGCTCCGGCCATTGTCTCATAAACCGCTCCTCCATCCAAACATTTTAATCTCCGCGCGGCCGCGTCATTTTCCCTTCGGCTTGCTCCGCCCGCTTTCGCGCGGCCGCGTCATTTTCCCTCTGCGTCCCCGAAAAAATAAGACTGGCACTCCTGCGCGAACCGGCGGACCGATTCCCGGGCTTCCCGGTTCATCCTCCGGTACTTCTCCACGGCCAGCCCCCGCGTGCGGACCGCATACTCGATCTCCGCCTCATCCGTCCCGAACGCTACGCCGTACCGGTCCTTGTATTCGGAGCCGTAATCCTCCTTCTTCCTGCCGGGTTCCGGCACCGCCACCGGGATACAGCCGCACAGGGCCGCGATCTGCATATACGCCGTATACATATCATAGCTGACGCAATATTTGCACTGATTAAACACTTTCACCTTTTCCGGCTCGGGCAGATCATCCACCACGATCCCGTCCAGCTCCTTCGGCAGGTCAGGCCGATCCTTCCCCTTCCGGATAATATAACAGGTCCCCGTCCGCTCGGCAAAATTCGTCTGCTTATACAAATCCAGATCGTATCGCTGGATCTTAAAGGTCCTGCATACCGGGTTCCAGGCCGGATCGTTATACGTATCCTGATAACTGAAAAACAGGTCCTCTTTTTTAAACACATCGTCCCGCCCGGAGAAAGGGTGGAAATACAGGAACCAGCGGACCACCCGTTTCGCGCGCAGAGGATTGCCGGAAACCACCTCCGGATAGACCACAACAGTCTCCTTATCCGCAAAAGGCCACAGACGGCGGCGGCAGCCTTTGATCTGCGGGTAAGCGTACATGCGCAGCGCGGGCGCATTCTTCACCCTGGGAACGGGCAGGAGCCGGACCAGCGCCATGCAGAAAAAATCATAAAGCAAAAATACCGGCATATCCAGCCAGTAACGGACCTCATGGCCCGCAAAATCATAACGCGGCGCATAAAACACCTGCGCCTCATGTCCCAGTTCCTCCAATTCTTTGCACAGCGCGTGCAGCACCAGCGGCCCGCCGGAATCCTGCCGCGGAGTCACAATCACAAATTTCATCTCCTGCGCCTCTCTGTCCGCAAAAACTACGCCCATACGTTTTCTATTGATTATAACTGCTTTTCTCCCGTCGGACAAGCCGCCAGCCCGACATATTTTTAAAAATAGTCCCGTTAAAAGAAAACCGTCCAATCCGGCGGCCGCCGCAATTCCTTGACAACCCCCGACCCGGATGCTATCATCGTATTGCGGTCCAACGGGCAGGGTACCACGCTCCGCCTTTTGGAAATACTGCCAAAATCAGAGGTAAGCCATGAAATCCAAAACACCCGAAAAAGAAACCTTTCTTTTCTCTCTGCTGACCGGGATCCTTTTTTCGCTGTTTTCAATCAGCCGGAAACTGTGCGAGACTTCTTCCGGGGCCGGCCTGTCGTTTCGTCCGCTGATTTTTCTGCCTGTATACGCCGTCCTGTTTACCGCCCTTGTCTACGGCTTATTCCGGCTGGGACGCCGGTTCTCCCAGATGCTTCCCGGTCCCATGACCCGATACCTGCCCCGCCTGAAACGCGCAGAATACCGGGCAATCCTTCTGTTTCTGCTGTTTCTTCTGGCATACGCCCCATCCTTTCTGGCCGTATGTCCCGGAATTTTCAACTACGACGGTCCGGACCAGGTCTACGATTTTCTGAACCCGGAAATCCGCATTTCCACGCACCATCCGCCGGCGCACACCTGTCTGCTCGGCCTGTGCTTCCGCCTGGGGCTCGTTCTGACGGGCAGCTACAGCTGGGGCCTGTTCTTTTACAGTCTCCTGCAGTGGTTTTTCTCCGCGGCCGCTTTCACATATCTTTTCGTCTGGATGGAGCACAGGAAAACGCCGGTTTGGATCCGGACCATATCGTTTTTCTATCTGATCCTGAACCCGTTCATTCACTGTCTGCTGTTTTCCACCACCAAGGACACGATTTCCGCCGCATTCTTTCTGCTGCTTTTCTTAAAGCTGCTTGATCTGGCCCAAGCGGCGAAATCTTCCCCCGATATCGAAAAATCGCGGAAGCAGCCGGTCCTTCTGCTGCTCTTTGCCGTTGGAATGAGCCTTTTCCGCAACCCCGGCTTTTATATCCTGGCTTTTACGCTTGCCGTGTTTATACTTTTGCTGCCCCGAAAGCGCAGATTACTGCTGACGCTGGGAGCGGCGGCCCTCATAAGCTGGTTTTTCATGCGGCCGTTCCCGGATCTGCTCGGCCTGCGCAAAGGCGATCCCCGCGAAATGTTCAGCCTGCCCATGCAGCAGATCGCCGCGGTATGGAACCAATACGCCGCCGGTCAGGCCGTTCTTTCGCAAGAGGAGGCCGCCCATATAGAAGCCCTGATCCCGCCGGACGTTTTGGACGATTACCTGCCCTCTATCTCCGATCCGGTCAAGGCCGGTTTTCAGACGCAGGTCCTGACTGAAAACCCGGGATATTATCTCCGGCTTTATCTGCGCCTCGGACTGCGCTGTCCCAGGACCTACCTCCGCGCGTTTATGGATCTGTTCTCCGGCTACTGGATTCCCGGCTGGCGGTTCGAACGCTGGTATCATCTGTATTCGGACACCGCTCCGGGACCTCTGGCTGATTTTTGCGTCGTGCAGAGATTCCAGCTTTTCCCTGCCGGCTGGAGTTTACTTGTCCAAAGCGTCGATTACGTCAACAGCCGCCCGATCCCCTCCGCCCTGTTCGGTCCGGCGCTGTCTGTCTGGCTGATGTCCGCATGCCTGATCCGTTGCGCCGTCTGCCGCAGGCGGGAACAATTCGCCGCCTGTTCCCTGCTGCTGGGGCAGGCAGGCATCCTGCTTTTAGGCCCCGCCGCGCTGATCCGTTACGCCTATCCCCTGATGCTCTGCATTCCCCCAATGCTTACGCTTCTGTTCGAGCAGCCGGAGACCGCCGTTTCCGCGGGCTCTTGACTTTTTCCCGGCCTTATCCTAAAATTAGGAACAGCACCGAAACCAAGCAAACAAGCGGAGAACCTATGCCATGGACAAGCTGCACGCCAAAAAAGCTGTTTCCCTGTACTTTGTACTCGTAATCGCCGTCCTGATCGCCGGATGGTCTGTTATGGTGTGGGATGACACACGGATCAAAGATTTTGTCCTTACCTCCATCCCCTTTGCCGAATCCGATCAGGACCATATTTTCCGCATAGAGAGTCTGAATTTTGAAGACGACGGCATCTCCATCACCAAAGACTGGATCACCATGGACGGCTGGATCGTCCGCAGGCAATGGCCCGCTTCCAGGGTCGCCATCCATATCCTTCTGCGGAATACATCCACGGACCAGTGTTACCTGCTTCCCACAACGGTAGTCATGAGAACCGACGTGACGGAGCAGATCGGCGACGGAAACAATTACAATATGTCCGGATTCCATGTGAAGATCCCGCGGGACGGCCCAATCGACGCGGACCGCTACGATTACGAAATATACGCTCTGTTTAATGTGAATAATATACCGCGGATCGTCGCGTCCGGCGTCACGCTCAAAACATGGGGGAACGCGTCATGAAAAAGAAGCTTCTTCACTCCGACTGGACCATATTTTACATCGTAAGTCTCCTGTTCGCTCTTCTCCTTTCCTTCGCGTTTATGGGAGGAGACGACGTGGCCTCCATGCGGCTGGAGGGCGGCACGCTGGCCGGATACTGGCTCCATTCCCTGGAACTGTATCAGACTCAGACCGCGAGAGTCCTGATCAATTTTCCGATCTTCATTTTTACGGACCATCCGCCCGTCTTCTGGGCAATCTATATGGGGATCTGCCTCCTGGTTCTGATGAGCGCATTTTCTCTTCTTTTCGTTGACCGGGAATACCGGCGCGAAGGGAACCATTTCATCGCCTGCATGGTTATGATGTTTCCCTTCTCCGTCCTCTACGAAGCCGGCTGGATCTCCACGGCGACCACCTACCTGGCGTCCGCCGCTTTCGGCTTCATGGCGCTGGTGCCTGTCAGAAAGGCCGTGTACGGAGAGCCGTTCCGGTGGTGGGAATATATCCTGTTTGCCGCCTGTCTGATTTACGGAGCCAATCTTGAGCAGATGATGGCCGTCCTCCTGGCCTGCTATACGGTTGCCGTCCTCGTTCTGGCCTTCCGCAAAAAGACCTGTCCCTACCTGATCGTGCTTCTGGTGTTATGTATCCTGAGCGCGGCGTTTATCCTGCTCTGTCCCGGCAACGGCGCAAGGACGGATATGGAAATCAATACAAAATATCCTCCGTTCGCCATGCTGAACCTGATCGACAAGGCCGAACTGGGCTATTCCACCGCCCTGAAATGGCTCCTGTTTGACAATAATGTTTTCATGGCGGTCTCCTGCATCCTTCTGGCCCTTTTGATCTGGAAAAAATATCAGGACCGGTTTTACCGTCTTCTGGCCCTTTTTCCCGTTTGCGTCACCCTGCTGACCGGGCCGTTCAGCTCCGCCGCCGAAACCATGTTTCCGTACCTGGCGTGTCTGAAACAGGATATCCCCTATTACGGTCTCGTAAACGCGGCAAACAGGGGCGGGATCCTGGAATTCGGACGCTTTTTCCTGATGAGCCTGACCGTCATGACGATCCTCGCGGAATTCGTGCTTCTGGCCGACGACGCCGGGACCTGCCTTGCGGCAATGATCCTCCTGCTGGCCGGAACCGCCTCGCGGGTCGTGCTTGGATTTTCGCCGACGATCTTCGCATCGGGGAACCGGACCTGCTCCATCATGAGCTTCTGCATCATAGGGGCCGTCGTCCTGATCTATATGCACAATATCCGCCGCCTGCAGCTTTCCGAACGTTTCCGGAAACGGATCCTGACGGCCGCGGAGATCGTCATGGCGGTCTGTTTTGTCAATCTGCTGTTCCTGGTCGCCGCCGCATTCCGGACGGAATTTCCGTATTCCTTCCGCGTGCCGCTGCTGTAGCCGGGCTTTGTTCTCCTAACCTGCGCCGCATTCCGGAAAACGGAACGATAACGCGCGCGGCGCTCTGCCGCCCAATTTTTACCGGGAACAAAACTGCAGCCGTTCAGCCGCGCCATTCGCAAAGCCGCGCTTATGCTAAATTTTTGCCAGGATTTATTTTTTATAGCTTTTTTCTTCAAAATATGTTATAGTAAAGGATAGACCATTACAGCACAGGAGGAAATACACATGCGTAAATTTTTTCATATAACGCTCATCGCCTTGCTGCTCTCGTTAAGTGTGGGACAGGCTCCTGCTGCGTGGGCATCTTCCCAGTCCGGCAGCCTTTCTTTCCCGTATTTCAGCGACGAGTACCCTGAGGGGCTTCCGATAGAAGAAGAGCCGGAGGCCAGGCCCGCGGTGGAAAAACCGCCGGTCTACGCTTCGCTTGCCGACCTGATCGACAGCTGTCATCTTACGCTGACCGCGCTGTCCCCGACTCCGGAATGGCTGCCCACCATCCACTGCGAGGACAACGTGCTGTCCACCCACGGGCAGGGCTTTCTGTCCCTCTGCATCTACCGCGTGGGACTGCCCGGCGACGTTTTGTACCGCACCTACAGCACCGAGCGGGGCTGGTCCTCATGGGCCATGCACGGAGAGCATACCGCCTGGGATGTGCAGACGCCCTGGACCTCTCCCCGCATTGAGGCCATACAGATCCGCGTAAACGGCGTTTTCGGCCAGTATTATGACATTTACTACGCCTGCGTCCTTTCTGACGGCACGCTTTGCGGCTGGGCCCGCAACGGCGAGAGCAGCGGCACCATGGGAGTGGGCAAATATATCACGGATATCCGCCTCTTCGTCTGCCCCAAGGGCGAATTCCCGGAGGACTGGAGCACCGAGCGCAAAGTGGACGGCATTGCGGAGGAAAAGATTTTCTTCGGCGAGGGCGGCACCACGTTCACCTGCGGCAACGGCCAGCCCTTCACCGGATGGGTCTGGTACGAGAACGACCGCTATTATTTCGTCAATAATACCGCTGTGACCGGATGGCAGTATGTGGACGGCTACAAATATTATTTCCAGGAAGACGGCAAGCTGATGACCGATCTGGAGCCCCTCATCGGCGCGAACGGACCGTACCTCATCAAGGTCAACAAGCAGATGAACTGCCTGACGGTCTATGTGCAGGACACGGATGGCCAGTATATCATCCCGCTGAAGAGCTTCCTCTGCTCCACCGGCAACGACACCCCCATCGGCACGTTCCATACCCCGGAGAAGCTCCGCTGGCAGCTGATGGTGCATGACGTTTACTGCCAGTACCTGACGAGACTGGGCGCCGGACTCCATATCCTGATCCACTCTCCGGTTTACAATGCGCGCGACAATCATACGCTGGACACCGGCACCTACATCGAAATGGGCGCTGCGCGTTCCTCCGGCTGCATCCGCCTCGTGACCGGCGACGCCAAATGGATCTACGATCACTGTCCTATCGGTACCACGATTCAGGTATATAATTCCTCTGTCGCCGGACCTTATGACAGACCCAACATCCCCTACGCGATCCCCACGACCCAGACCTGGGATCCCACCGACCCGGAGGCTGTGGCGCTGTACGGGCTGATCCAGCAGTAGCCTTTCAGACAGCGGAGCCGCCAGGCCCGGCAGCCCTGCCGGCATTGCGGCGGCAGGCAAAAACATCCAGATCATAAAACGAACGCCCGTTTCCGGCGGCTGTATGTGTGTATCAGCCGTATCGGAGACGGGCGTCTGATTTTGACCGGCTCGTGCGGGAGCGTTTGTTCCTGAAATTCCGCCCCAAATGATGCCGATACGGCCGCATTAAAGGTCCAGAAGCAGGACGGGAAACGAAGGCCGCCAGCTCAGGCAAACCTTTCTTTCAATTCCGCGAGCAGACGTTCCGCGATAGGCGTAAAAGCCTGATACTTTCTCCAAATCAAGTACATCTTTGCCTCCAATTTCGGTGAAAGCGGGCGGAACACAAGTCCGCTTCCCGGACTCGTATCAATCAAATGGTCAAAGGTCAGCAGGAACCCCAGCCCCTCCCTGACAAACAAAGATGCGTTATAGGACAGACGAAAAGAGCCTTCCAGACGCAGTTTGTCCATGTTTTCTCCGCACCAGCGGGGAATGTCCCGTTTCCATCCCTGTTCCGAACAGAACAGGGGCAAACCGATCACATCATCCGCTGCAATGCTTTCCTTCTTCGCGAGCGGATGCTCTGCGGGCATGACCAGCCCCCATACGTCCGCCTCCGGGAAAGTGAGAAAGTGATACTTCGCGGCGTCCGGCTCCTCCGCCAGCACGGCGAAGTCAAGAACGCCCTTATCCAGCTTTTCCGTGACCTGCTCCGTATCCCCGCTGCTGATATGGTAGCGCAGGCCAGGATAAATCTCTTTGAAACGCTTGATCTCCTGTGCAAGATAACGGATTTGATATGACTCAGCCAGCCCAAAATAAATATCTCCGCCGGTTATATCGTCCAATGACACGAATTCGCCGATGATTTTATCCGCCATCGAGACCAAATCTTCCGCCCGCTTTCTGAGCAGAATTCCTTCCTCGGTCAGCGAAATGCCGAAGCTGTGCCGTATAAACAGCTTTTTCCCCAGCTCGTCCTCCAATGCCCGAAGCGCCTTGGAAAGAGTGGGCTGCGTAACGTGCAGGATCTCTGCGGCATTGGTCATGTTTTCTTCTCTTGCAATGGCAAGGAAGTATCTTAAAGTACGAATTTCCATATTAATCCTCACTCCGGAGCGCTTTGCGCGACGGGGCGATGAGAAATTCGCGAATGCGATTTCTCATCTGCCGTCAGTATCCTCCATTCCATATCGTGATATTCGTTAAAAGAATATCACGATATTCATTATAACCATTAGCGAGAGATATGTCAATGCGCTATACTGCAGATGTCAAGAAGAAGTCGGACTCGGAAGGGATGAGAGGATGAACGAACAAACAGAGAGCCTGCTCACGGGGATGGCCGACGCAGGATGCAGGGCGGAAGAAATCGAGAAGGCCGGGCGCATCCTGCAGGCGGGCAGCCTGAACGAACTGACAAGATTCCTCCGGCAATGCCGCTGCGGCCTGCTTGACCGGATGCACGAAAGCCAAAAGCGGGTAGACCTTATGGATTACCTGATACGGGAGACTGAAAAACAATCCATGAAATTATGAAAGGATGGCAGACATCATGAAAAAAGAAGAATTGAAACTGACGGCGGAATGGGATAAAACCTTCCCAAAGAGCAAGAAGGTCGATCACAGCAAGGCGACCTTTGTGAATCGTTACGGTATCACGCTGGCGGCAGATTTGTATGTGCCGAAAAATGCGGAAGGGAAGCTCCCGGCGATTGCCGTCTGCGGCCCCTTCGGAGCGGTCAAGGAGCAGGCGGCTGGGCTGTACGCCCAGACGATGGCGGAAAGAGGATTCCTGACGGTTGCCTTTGACCCCTCTTTTACCGGCGAAAGCGGAGGAAATGTCCGTTACATGGCGTCCCCCGACATCAACACCGAGGACTTTATGGCGGCGGTGGATTTCCTGTCGCTGCACGAGAATGTTGATCCTGACCGAATCGGAATTATCGGCATCTGCGGCTGGGGCGGCATGGCGCTGAATACGGCGGCACTGGATACGAGAGTAAAGGCGACCGTCGCCTCCACGATGTACGATATGACAAGAGTAAATGCCAACGGCTACTTTGACGCCGAGGACAGCGAGGAAGCCCGCTATCAGAAGCGGGCGGCCATGTGCGCGCAGCGGCTTGCGGATTTGAAGGCGGGAGATTACGCTCTCGGCGGCGGCGTCGTCGATCCCCTGCCGGAGGACGCGCCGTTCTTCGTAAAGGATTATTACGATTACTACAAGACCGAACGGGGCTACCATCCCCGCAGCCTCAACTCCAACGGCGGCTGGAACGTGATCGGCTGCGAGTCCTTCCTCAATCAGCCCATTCTCAAATACAGCAATGAGATCAGAAGCGCTGTGCTGATCATGCACGGTGAGAAGGCGCACTCCTGCTACTTTTCAAAGGACGCTTTCGCCGCTATGACCAGGGACAGCAGGTACACGGAAAACAAAGAATTACTGATTATCCCGGACGCCGTCCACACCGATTTGTATGACGGCGGCGGGAAGAACGCCATACCGTTTGACAAGCTGGAACGCTTCTTTACAGAATATTTGAAATAAAATACAGATCGGGCGCTGATGGTCCCGGAGCGGCGCCTGTTTTTGAAAATCTGGTGCAGCTCCGCGGAAAAATTGTATAGCCGCAATCTCGGAAAAAGCGAAGGGATCGAACTCATTCAGATCACAAAGTAATTCCATTCCTGCATTCGCCTCGCGTAAAAAAGGTGGGGGACATCCCTCGAACCAAAATGACCGTTCTCCGCAGCATGAAGGGCGGTCATTTTTTCCGCTGCGTACGGACAGCGGATTTGTTTGCTATTTTTCCAAGCAACGGAACGGTCAGTCCTAACTGGCTGTTAGGTATCTAACCACCACAATTTTATTGTAGGAAAACGTATCCATGCAGCAGCGGCATCCCCGGCTTTCCAAGCGGAGGATGCCGCTGCTTTCAATATCCATCATGTTTTATTGGACGCCGCCCTTGCGGGGCCGTCTCATTTTTATACCGTATTCCGTTCTCAGGGAGGCGTTCTTACTGGATCCACACGCCGTCGGCATCTACTTTGCAGCCATCCGGAGTTATTCCGTTCACGAGCAGGGAGCCCTGCGGGCCGCCGCTCTCCGGACGGAAATAATACCACTTGCCTTCGATCACCTGCCATCCGGTATACATATGCCCCTGCGTATTGTCAGATATCGGATGCAGATAATAACGGTTGTCTTCCCACGTGACCCATCCGGTTACCATGTAACCCTCGGCGTCAAAGTAATACCAGTCGATTTTGTCATTCCAGACAAGCTGCGCCCATCCGTCCGCGGGCCACGTGCCGTCCGGATTCTCATACCACCAGCGGACACCGTCCGCGGCTTTTTTCCACTGGCCGACAGCAGCCGGCTGAGCGGAGGAAGAATCGCTGTCGGACGAATCGCAAGAATCGTCGCTGTCGTCGGACGAATCGGAAGAATCGCCGCTGTCGGAAGGAATATGCGATTCATTGTCATTCGCTACAAATGTCAAATCGAAGGGGCTGAAGGATTTCGATTTGACGGTAGCGATATTGTCGTCGCTGATCCTTGTCACGGTGTCCTGGATGACGCTGTTGTCCACCCGTTCCCCGTCATAATGCGTCCATTCCACATAATCCGCGCCGCCGCGGGCGTCCCGCCCCGGCACGGCCACGCTCATGGAGATATAAACGCCGTTCTTCTGCAGAAGGGCCTTTACTTCCTCTTCCTGAAGCGGTTCCCCGTCCACATCGATTTCTACTTTGAGCTCTGTCTTCATGCTCTTGACGACGACGGTATCTCCCTCAACGGCCAGATTCAGATCCTGAATCTCGACAAACGGCGTGAGAATGATAACCTGCGCCTCCGGCAATTCCTCCAGAAGCACATTCTCAACCGACAGATTGTTCTCCTCAAAGGGCGGCTCCGTCGTGCTGAGCACCTCGATGATCTGCTCAATCTGCTCCGGGGCGTTCTCCGGAACGGATGTCCCTTCTTCGACGATATTGTTCAGATTTCCCGCCAATTCCTCCGTATTCACATCGCTCAGAGTCACCTTGGGGACGTCCGCGCCGACGACAGGGCCGCTGCCGGTTTCCGTCACAACAACCGGGCATGCGGCGGTAAGCACGCCATAGCTGACTCTGAGCGTTGCAGAATCAATCGCCAGTCCTTCAATGGTCAGCGTGACCGTCAGGTCCTCATTTACCGTTGTTTTCAATACTCTGGCGCAGTCCTTGCCGGTAAATGTCGTGGCCGCCGTGAATTTCCCGTCAAGGAAATCCTGATAAATCGCTTCCTTCTGCTCTGCTGACGGCGTGCCGGACAGTACCGGCGTCACCGTAATTTCCGCTTCCACAGCCTGGGTCAGGTCAATCGTCACCCGGCTGCTGTCAAACGTAAATCCCGTCACGATGAACGCATCCGCGGTAATCGCGCCGGTCTTTCCGGCCGTCTGGGCAGCGCTGCCTTTGACAAGGTTCACCGTAAATGTGAAGCTGCCGTTGACGCCCTTGAGATTATCCGCGGTGCCGGCCCCGGCAGGCGTAAACGGATCCACGGTGATATTCTCCGCTGTCACAGTGATTCCGGTCTCGCTCATGCCGGACATGGCGTTGATGCCGGCGGCAAGGGCCGCCTTCAGGTCTTCCACGGTCCCTGCCTCGGCCTGCGTAAATGTATACGTGCCGCCGTCGATGATCGTTTTGGCATCCGCAACCGCCTGGGCGTTGGTCAGGCCGTCAAACGGTGTGGCGGTGATGGCGCCTGATACATTTTCGGCCTTGGCGGTGTGAGCCCCTTTACTGATATTTACTGTAAATGTAAATTTGCCGTCTGTACCCTTGCCATCCGGTATATCCACAGTTCCAGCCACCGCCGGGTCAAATTTGTCTATAGTAATATTCTCTGCAGTCACTTCGACAGGCAGTTCTTTTGTTTTCAGCAGTTCATTAATCTTGCCGACAAGGGCCGCGCTCAGGGCTTCCTTACTCTCTGCTTCAGCCTGAGTAAAGATATATTCTCCGCCTTCTATGGCCGCCTTGGCTAGATCTGCATTGCTATCGCCCGGATATTCTGTCGCTTTGATGATGCCGTCCAAGTTGCCTGTTGTGGCAGTCTCCTGCCCCTTAGTAACCTTTACTGTAAATGTAAAGCTTCCATC
>CANQUA010000023.1 GCA_947626915.1 uncultured Lachnospiraceae bacterium | reverse complement strand
TTTATACAGGGACTTCCCGGAAATCACGGTCATCTGGGACAGGTTCATAAGCGCTCCGATTTTCCCCATATCTTCCGTCCTTTGCTCTTCCCCTGCCTCGGACAGATGATTCAGAAGATCTATGACCAGGCCTTTCATATTGTCCTCTTTATTCAGAAGATAGTTAAGCCTGGTTACCGTAGCCCTTATGTACCTGGTATGCTCTCTGTCCATATTGGAAATCCGGTGTTCGATATCATCAAATCCCCGTTCTATCTGATTCAGCTGCTCCACCAGTTCATCTGCCTGAATCTCCAGCCCACGCAGCTGTTTATTCCGCAGACATACCTGATCAAGCCAGGGCGTATCTTGCCGCATTTCTCTGAGCCATCGTTTGATATCCGTCTTATACAGATAAAAGTTATCGGATGTTTTTAAAATATGGTATTTTTTACGAACGATCTCTTCCACGTATCCATCCAGGTGTTCCCGCAGCAGATCTCCGTAAAACTGCTGCTCCAGAAGGCTCCCGAAAAACCGATCCATATTATGGAGCATGTCCTGCAGCGTTTTGTTCAGCCGCCTGGTATTAATCAATGCCGTTTTTAACAGGGAAATATTGTAACGCGGGTCATTTTTGAAAGCAAATAAAATAGAATAGATATTCTGAATATAGACCTGGGTATCATCCTCGTCCTCCCCGGCCAGATGCACAAAGGCATCCACAAAAACCGCGGCATAATCGGGAATCACAATATTGACTGTCATGGCTTCATAATCATCCACTTTTCGGAGCCACTGGGTCCTCAAAAGCCAATTAAGGATCCGGATGGTCGGCGGCTCCATCAAATCAAAGTCATCTTCCAGTTCATCCTGCTCCATAATCACTTTTCGTTTGGCGAAATAATCACTTAAGGTCTGTACGCAGATTTCCCGGCTTAAATAATAATTACTGTACTGATATTCTTCATTTATCCGGAGAAGGGCATCGATATAAATCTGGCGGTTCCGGGAACGGAATAAACTCCAAAATGTGTCCGGAATCTGACTGAACTGATTGGGCATAGCTAACGACCTTTCATCTTATAACAGTTTTAATGGTTTTTTATACACACACCGGTCAGCCGTTCCGCCAGCGCCAGGCACCCTTCCAGCACATCCGCGCAAGTCGTCCCGAAATCTCCGGTATACCGCGGGCCCGCGATACTCTCCACAATAGGAAGTATATTAAAAAGCTTTCTTAAATAATATGCATCCATGTCAAACACAACTCAGCCTAAACTTTCTACACTATCTTTCCCTGATTCTGCCCATTATAGAGAAACCTTCTTACCTCCATGATCATATCACCTGGGTCATCATCTATCACCACATAATAAATCACATAATTATCCACATAAATACGATAATAGGCATACCTGCGTTCCCGGAGAGAATGATATGGCTCAAAAGATTCTGCCACCGGGAGTCGTTTTAGAATAGCAGTTTCCACCTTATCCAATAAATCACTCGCAGCCTTCGGATTTTTTAATTCTTCTGCAATATAAGTTATCTTTTCATCGAGATCCTCGTAGAAAAGCGGCAAATAACGTAATCTGTACTTTTCACCGTACATTCAGTTTCCTCCGTAAACTTCCAAAAACCTCCTCATGGTTCATCCGATCGCTGCTTCCCTCTGCCACTTTATCTGCCCTATCTAAAGCCAACTCTACGCCGTCTGTCAGTTTGGAATACTCCTCTAAACTAAGTACCACCATTGCTCCATATCCGTTTTTTGTCAAATAAACCGGTTCTCCTGCATTTACGATTTTTTCAATATCAGGAAATTTGTTTCTTAAATCCGAAACTGGTCTGATCTGCAACATTACCAACACTCCTTATCAAAATTTTATCTTAATTTTATCATCTCCTGTATTATACCAAACTATACCTAAAAAAGCAACTTCATTTCACAATGCGTTATACCAAAACTCTTTCCCAAATGGTGTAATAGTGGTGTAGCAAGCGCCTTTCCGATTCGTGGAACCATCGATTTTACTGGCTTTTCGGGACATTCTTAAGATATTGCCGTGGCAGACGAATAGTATTTTCATCTCTTCTTATAGCAGACGAATAGTGTACCATCCATTCCTATCTCTCATACATTCTACGCCCGCCCAGCACATCCTCCAGCAGCTTTCCCAATAAATTCTCCTGATACCCCGCCAGCTTTTCTTTCTGCACCAGTTCCGCCGTCTGACACAGCGCCGCGTTCTTCAGCCGTCTAAGCTTGGCCAGCTGCCCGTCGCTTATCGCTTCGCCGGACATCGACTCCCGGTAGTCCTCCGCCCCCATCCTCCACAGCTGAAGCCGGTCCCCGTACCGCTGCCACAACCGGTCCGCAATATCCATTCCGGCCGGATCCAGGTCTCCGCTGTAGTGAATGGTCGCGCCGCTTTCAGCCAGATGATCCAGCAGCCGGATCGCGGCCGCGCGCAGCTGTCCGGACGTACACAAAACCGAAACGTCCCGGTCTTTCGCATTCTCCACTAAATACAGAAAGACCATTTCATTTTCAACGACATATACCATGTTATGATCCGCTTTTGCGCCCGTAATGGATCTCAGATTTTCCGCGGTGAGTACATAGGGTTCTCTTCGGCGATAGAACGCCTCGTAAGCCGGATGCGGTCCGTCCGCCGCTTCCAGCCGCACGCCAAATGCATGAACCATACTGGCGATATTGTCAGGCACGATCCCCACCGACTGCATACACTCCCGCCATCCATACGCACTTTGCGGTACATCCGTGTTCTTCCAGAAGCAGACCGCATGCGTCAGCAGCTGCCCGGCCACGGTTCCCCTGTCAAAATAGTGCGGATTCCCGGAAATATTTGCCGCAAATACTGCTAAAAGGCTCTCTTCTCCCTCCGTCTCTTCCAGGCAATTCAATGCGCTGCCCACGTTTCGGGCAAGAATTTCCGCGGCCCGCGGCTCTCTGGTAAATTCTTTTATCAGGATCTGATAGCCATACTTTTTCCGGCTCTGCATCTCCCGGAGCCAATGAAACGCCGCCGGCCTGTTTTCGCCACAGCCCTCAAAGCAGGCCAGAAGTCTTCCGAAAAATTCTTCTCTCTCCCTCTGCACCTGGTCTTTCTGCTCCTGGTTCGTCTGCAATGGAATCGCGAAATACTCCTCCAGCACCGTTTTCATATCGACCGGCGCAAAACGGGTTTTCTGCAGTCCCTGCTCAAATTCCTGAAATGTGATCGTTACGGTTCCGTCCGCAAAAGACTTTCCAACGATACCGCCGATTGCCCGCCTCTCCGCTTCCGTGGCGTTTTTCAGCGTCACGCTGCCCGCCGTTCTCCCGAAGCTTTTCCATTTTTTCCGAAGTTCACTCATGAGCCTTGCATAGGCCTCATTTTTCTTCAGATACCCGGCGCACTCTTTGTTATTGCACATCTAATATCCTTTCATGCCCGTTCCATGTGTAGCGGATCACCGTCACGATCTGCGAGTTCATCGGCCGATGGAGTTCCGCGATCTTGAGCCCTTTTACCGTTTCGTAGCAGCCCCACAGAGACTGGGAATTCATAATATAATCCAGATCCATCTTGTCTACCAGTTCAAACATGCTGCTGATATTCTTATCGTCCACCCCGGCGAACGCCTCGTCCAGCGCGATCATCCGCGGATGTTCCTCGTAATCCGCCTTCTTATACTGGGCGTTTACGGCCGCGAAGAGAGGAACATACATCGCCATTGCCTTCTCGCCGCCGCTGAACCGGTTAAAGGCCGCGTTCGTCAGCGGCTTTTTGTTCTCTTCGCCCCGCCTGTAGAACATCTGAAATTCAAACCATTTCCGGTAATCCAGCGCGTCGCGGACCAGCTCCATATAGTTGATCAGGCTGCCCTCTTCCTCCAGTCGCATCTTTTCCATGCGGATCTTGCTCCGGAAATGTCCCGCGACCTTTTCAATGTCCTCCACAGTCATCAGCTCGCGATCCCGCAGCAATATCTGCTCCAGCTCCAGCGTGTCCAGTTCCGTATCATTTTCCGCGCTTTTCGGCTTCCATTCCAGCGAAAAGGTAAGCCCCATGGAGGTATCCAGCTGCTTCATGAGATTCGACATATCCCTGACCCAGCTTCGGCTTTCCGCGATCCGGTCCGTCAGCTGCTGGCTGATGGTCTGCGACAGGATATCCTCGAACAGCTCCCGGTCCTTCTGCTGAATCAGCAGTTCCGTCTCGTCGATCGCTGATTTCAGGATCTGATAAAATTCCTCCAGAGACACCTTTTTCCCGTTCCATGCGGACACCACACGGACTCTTTTCCGGAGAGCCTGGAACTGTGCGCCCACGCCCGGCTGCTCTCCCGCCGATTCAAAGCATTCCTCTATCGAGGTCCCGTAACTGGCAAGGCTGCCGTTATGTTTTTGATACACCTGGACCAATGCCTGCAGCATTTCCCCATACTCGCGGTTCTTATCGCTGTCGCGCAGCAGCTTGACGGCCTCCTTCGCGCAGTCCGCCAGCGTGCGGTTCTCTCTTTCCAGCACTAATTTCAGCGACAGTTCTTCCTCAAAAAATGCACGCAGAAGCGTCTCCTCCGCGATCAGTTCCTGCAGGCGCTTACGCTTTTCCGGCTCAGATCTTTGCAGGTTTTCCAGCATCTGGTCTTTTCGAATACGCTCTTCATTGCAGGCTCTTTCCTGCTCTTCTGTCTCTTTGATCTCCCTCTGCAGCTGCTCCAGACGTCTGGCTTTCTCCGCGATCTCCGGCCTGTTTAAATATTCTTCATACTGACGGATCTTGATCTCACACTCTTTTATCCTGGCTCCGCAGGAACGCTTATCTACAAAAGCGTCATCCATGCCCTGCTTGTCCCGCTCCAGAGAATCGCTCCGGTCCAAAATCCGGTCTCTCTCCGTTTCCAGCTTCAAAAACAGCCCCCTGCATTCCTGCCAGGTATGCTGATATTCCTCCAGAGTATTCAATACCTCGTCATACTCGTTTTCCGTCCGGCCATAGGGAAATGGCCTGCATTTCTGAAGCACTTCCTGATACCGGGACTGCTTCTTTGCCGCCCACTCCCTTTCCCGCTGCTCCTGCTTTGCATATTCCCCGCTGATACGATCCAATTCCGCGCTGCACTCTTTTTCACATCCCAGCGCCTGATCCAGTTCATAAAAGTCCGGGAAACTCTTGTATTCCGCTTCCAGCCGCTCTAACCTCTGACCGGCGTCCGCGTCTTTCTCCCGCAGGCGCAGAAGCTCCTCTTCTCTTTCTGAAATTTCCTGCTGCAGGGCCTCTATCTGCTTCTGTCTTTTCCGTTGACGCGCCAGATATCCCAGAAATTCGGCTTCCGCTTTCTCTGCCTTTCCCGCTAAGATCCCCTGCAGAAACCGTCCGTCCTCTCCGAGATAAACGCCGGTCTGCGTCCCCGCTTCTTCATAAATACTGCTTAATATCTTCCGAACGCTTTCCGCCAGCGCCGGCGCCAGTTCTTCGCTTACTGTCAATTTGGAAAAGCCGGAACTGCCCTTTTGCGGCGCATAGATCACCGTATCCAGAAACTCCGGACACGACTCCGCGATTCGCGCGTAATCCGTTTCCGACACGACCAGGGCATCCAGCAGCCCCATACGTTCTAACTGCGCTTCCAGCCTCGCGCGCTCCGCTTCCGGCAGCCCGCCGGCAAACTCTACCGTCCGGTAAAAGGGAACGGCATCGATCCCGGCTGCCTCAAGGCGCTGCCTGGAATATAACGTACTCTCGCTTCTGTCCGGCTCGATCTCTTCCCGGCTCTGTATGTCGGCCAGCTCCTGCCGCGCGGTATCCAGCTGTTCCTCACATAAATGGAGCTCCTGCAGAACCGCCTGCTTCTCTTCCAGCCGCTCCGCCCTCTGATTCTCATAATCCTTTCGGAACCGTTCCCGGATTTGACCCGCGTCCGCTATGTTCTGATATTGCCGGATCCGCTCCTCCGCTTCTTTTAAGAGAGATGCCTGCGGTTTCCAGCATTCGGCGCTCCTGGCCTGGGCGTACAGCCTCTCGATCCAATGATCCCGGCTCCCAAGCACCTGCTGCTGCACATTCTCCAGCGCCTGCTCTTTCTCCTGCTTCTCTCTGCCGGTACGCTCCAGCTCCTCGGCAATTTCGTCGTATTTACGCGAGATCTCTTCGAAGTCGTGAAGCAGCCTCCTGCATTCTCCCACCAGCTTTTTATACAGAAGCAAACTGTCGGAGATCTCCTCCTCCCCACCGGTCCGTTCCATGTCGATCAAGCGCAGGACTTTTTCATGTCCGTCCCACTTCAGTATCTCCTGATGCTCCTCCATACTCTGCTTGTGATGTCTTAGCATGTCCTGGTGCTCTTCAAGCATATCCTGAAGTTCTTTTATTTCCTGTTCTTTTCGGTAAATTCTCGCCTGATACTCATCGATCTTTTCGGCCAGATTGCGCTCTTTTTCCTGCATTTCCGCCATTTCTTTCCTGGCCGTTTCCATCTTGCGGTCGATATCCTGCAGATCTGCGTCCAGCAGACCGTCCCGTTCCGTTTCTGCCAGGCGTTTCTGCTCAGCGAGATCGCTCAGACGAACACCCAGCTCCCGCAGCGCATCGCTAAGCTCCTTCGCTTCATTTTGTTTTTCCTCGTATTCCTGCCGCGCGCTTTCCGTTTCCGCTTTCTTTTTCAGATAGAACTGTGCTTTCTTCGCCAGCATATACTGGTTATAGCGCGTATACTCCGTTCGGATGATCTTCACATCCGCGAACGCGCGGTTCAGCATATCCAGACTGTCCTGAATCTCATCCATCTTCTCCATGGCTTCCACCATCGTGCGCAGGTCCTCATCCGACAAAGTCTGTAAGGATTCGTTTAGAATCTCATATACTTTAGTCGGCTTGAATTCCTTGGAAAGCTTCGGCGCACGCACTTTTACAAGGAGCCGGATGAACTGCTCATACTGCTCCGCCTTCCGAAAGCCGAAGATATATTGATTGACCAGCCTCTTGTATTCGCTCTGGCTGTCGGTAAACAGATTGCCCTCTCCCAGCACGGCCTTCATTTCTCTCTTGTCATAAGGAATCCGGGTGCTTCCGGTCTCTTTATACAGCTGCAGATCATACCCGATCCTCTGCCCGTCCAGAATGAGGAATCCCCAGAAATCCATGGGTTTGCCGCGTTTAGCCCGCTGTCCGACTCCTATGGTACGGTATTCTTCTGTATGCTCTTTTTTGAACTCCAGAAAAAGATACCCGGTCGCCTCGTCTCTCCCCTCTTCCCCCAGGAAATAATATTCCATCCTTCTGTCGCTGGAACCGAAAGGATCCAGGCGGCTCGGCGTGCGGTCGCCGTCCAGGACAAACGGAATAAAGCTCTGCGTCGTGATCGATTTGCCGGAGCCGTTCTGTCCTCTCAAAAGGAGTTTTCCGTCATAAAAATCAAAGCTTTCCTCGTCGTATAACCAGAAATTTACGAATCCGATCCGATTCATTTTCCATCGATCGCTCAATCTGTCTCCGCCCCCTTAAAATCTTCCGGATAGAATCCCGCCTGCTTTCCCGCCGCCGGCAAAATGATCACCCGGTCGCCGTCCTCCCGGATCAGCATCCAGTCTTTCATATAATCTTTCACGGTGTCGGCCAGCTTGTCTTTCTCCATTTCCCTGTACTCTTTGCTCCAACCTGCGCTCCCGCTCTTTCTGCACGCCAGGATCAACTCCGAGAACCGCCGCTTCGTGACCGATATCGTTTCATTGTCCTGTTTCACCAGTTCTCCTTTTTGCAGAGCCTGCCGGATATGCGCGCAGACGAGCAGCACGATCTCCGGAAGCATGGCGTCCCGCGGATGAACGCTTCCGTAGCAATCATCCTCCTCCAGCACCAGGAGCGCCGCGTTTTTATAAATATCCAGCTTTCCGCCCAGATTTTCTTCCAGGTACCTCGCGACCCACTGCCTCTGGTTCTTCAGATACAGGGAATCCGCGTCCTCATTTCCGTCCCAGTACATGGCCGGGCATACAGCAAGCTGTCTGTATACACGATGAATCCTCGCGGCCCCTCTGTCCTCCTGGATCTCTTCAAACCTCTGCTTTTCAAAATCCTCCCACGTCTCAAAACCGGAGATGTCCATGGGAAAATTGACCGCAAAATACTTAGAGTACCCTGTATTTTCATACAGCACCTCCTGCCCCTGCTCCAGGCCAAACGCCTCGCTGCTCCCTTCATACACCCGAAGCATCTGCATTTTTTCCATATACTGCAGGGCACGTACCAGCGATTTCCTTTGGGAAAAAGACGTCCAGTCGATGGAAACTTCCCCTTTTAGTTTCGTCTCCACGTAGTCCAGCAGCTCCGAAAGAAGAAACTGTTCTCCTTCCTCTCTGTCCTCCAAATACATAAGCACGACGCACAAAATACAATAGTCTAAAACATCCGAAAATTCCTGAATCCCCATAAAGCTTTCGGCATGCGCCGGTATCTTCTCCAGCTTCAGCAGGTTCTCCGTATGGATCAGCTTCCAGCCCAGCTGTTCCCCTATAAATCTCTGGAACGCCGGAATCTCTCTTTTTATCCTGTAATAGCCCTCTTTGTCGGTATCTTTGCAGACCCAGTATTGTTCAAAAAGCGTTCTCACTGCATTCATATCATTTAAACTCCAGTATATACGCCGGCATGGTCAGATCGCCGTCCTCGCACTTTAAAACACATGTTCCTTCTTTCTGCAGCAGCCGGTATTCCTGCCCAAATTCGGTCTGACCCGATTTCTGAGAGCTCATATTCGCCATGGCGATCCACTGCAAAAATATATTTTTCGTCATTTCCGGAACGGGTCCCTCTATTTCCGAAAACGTGATCTTCTTATCTTTCACGTAGCGCATTACGGTTTCTTCCTGGTTTCTCACGCCCTGCAGATACGCTTCTCTCTGCATCATTTTTTCCAGTGATTTATCCGAAAACCCACGTCTGTCTCTTTTCTCACGGTAGGTCCGGCTGCGGGGCCTGATCTGGAATTCTGCCGGCGGTTCCTCATAAATACTGCCGTTGATCCGATCCTCTTCCCTCGGGCTGTTCGTCTTAAAATGCCGGATCTTTTGAACGCCGAAAACATGAGCGGACAGACGGTGCGCATCCTCTAAATTCCCGCACCGCAAAAACATCTGCAGAAACTTCTGATAGTCGTCTTTGCGGCTGATTCCCCAGTTCTGCAGCTGCACGATCAGCGCGGCGTTCTGGATGATGCTTCTGATGACGTCGTTCGTAATCTGTAAAACCTTCCGGCTCTCGCAATCCCTTCCCGGAGTGTCGACGAACCATCTCTTCAGGGAATCCCATTTCCCTATCACATTCTCTCGGATATTCGGCTCCAGATTGCCGCGAAACTCTGACAGGGCGTGAGGAATATCAAGTTCGCTTTGAACCACTCTTTCCAGGATCACAGTTTCAATGACCGGCGTCTGCCGCACCAGGATCTGCTCCATCCGCTTGGAATAGCGCTGCAGTTCCTGCACAAAGTCCGTCAGATACGTGATAAATTTGTCCTTATGCAGAACAAACTCCACGGATTTCATAAGACGCTCGGTCTTGCCGGAATAAAAATCTCTCAGATAATCCTGATAGTTCTGATTCAGCCGCTTAAAATCCTCCTGCAGCAGGTTCCACCACTCATTTACTTCTTTTAAGCCGGCGTCCTGCATCATTTCAGCTTCGCCGACGCTCTTTTCCAGCCGCACAAAGAAATTCGTGGAAAGACTGGCCGATTCCATGAAAAGATTTTCCAGCCGCACCGTGAGCCGCTCGATCTCCACCGCGTATTCCGACATGGTATAACGGTACTGCTTATTTTTATAATCCTGAATCGTATAGACCTTGCCCGGATCCTGGATCGGCGTCAGGTTCTTCCATTTCACCAGCGCTTCCAGGTCTGACTCCAGCTGGTTCATCGTATAACCCGCAAATTCATCTTCCCCTTTCAGCAGCGCATACACGTCTTCTTTGTACAGCTGGAAGTGCATTTTTTCATATTCCCGGTAGAAATAACGCATGATCTTCCGATAGGTTCCGGCGTTGGGGACAGACAGATATGAGGTTTCATTGATCGCTTCTAATCGCTGCATGTTGCTTCTCCCTGGTTTTTGGTTTTTGGTTTTTGATTCTTAGTTTCCGGTTTCTGTTTTTCTGATCTATATCCACCAGACGCTTTGTGCGAGGTATTTTATGTTTTGCAAAGCTGAATCCGTCGCTTGTCTGGCTTTTAATTCCAATTAAAAACAGTATAACATGTGGAGACCAGGATTGGGAATAACTAAATTCAGAAACACCATCCATATGCTTAAAATGTCCTGTCAAGGTCCTTTCCCAATCCTATCCTTATGTTTTCCGATCTCATACACAGCGCGCCTGCGTCTTCCCCGCTGCAAATTCCCGCCGCGTTTCACCCAACAAACCGTATCCTTGCATTAAGTATCTGAATACTCAAAAAACACATCGGAATCTACCTTCTTAACCTCAAAAACTTTCTTAACATTAACCCCGAAATTATATTCGATCATATAATTGGTTAATTTGTCGCCATCCAGCAGAATAATATGCTGTTTTTCCGCATATTCTATCGCCTGTTCGGAAAACCTGGACGTCGTTACAAATAATCCTTTTCCATTCCGGCCCGCGATCGCCCCAAAAAACGCCTGAATTTCCTTTCTGCCGACAGGACGCTGCTTATCCCATTTCTTAGCCTGAACATAGATTAAATCAAAGCCCAGTTTATCTTCCATGATAATTCCGTCGATCCCACCGTCGCCGGTCACTGCCGTGGTCCGGGACGCATTTTCAAATGTGCCATAGCCCATTTTGGACATCAGGTCGAGCACCATTTGCTCAAAGGCAGCCGGCGAAAGCTTCATGACTTCACTGAGCAGTTCGTCCTTCAGGTTTTGATTGATCCGCTTGAAAGCATCCTCGAAAATATCATCCGGCGTCTCCTCTGCTTCCTCTATGGACATCTGCGCAGAACTGCCGGATACCGGAATGCCCAGAAAATCTCTGAATGGTTCAAATCGTACCAAATAATCCACGTCGATCACCGGCGGGTCATCCAGAAGCACTTTCTGCCCCTCCTCTGTGATCATGAAAACAGCCCGTGACGGACTGGCAATCAGACCGGCTTTCTTCAAATAAGTCCTGGCCCATCCGATTCGATTCGCAAAAATCGTCTGTCTGCCGCTCGGAGCAGTTCGGACAGTTCCTCTTTTGAAAGTCTAAAATCTTTTTGCAGCTGTTTTTTTAATTCCTTCAGCTGATGTTCTTTCCCGTCTCCCAGATGCTTTAAAAACGGCTTAATCATCTCATAATATTTCGGAACCGACATCTGTTTTCCTCCTTAGTATTTTCATAAACATGTTATCTTTCGCAATCGTATTTATTCGTCCCCAAATTTTCGCAATAATCGGACATACTCGCGGAGCCGCATTAACATATTGGCTTCCCTATCGTCCGCAGTCGCATAATTGATCTCCAACGCCACCTCAGCCAGACGATCGCTCGCCTCATTGCAAATAATGATCGCCTTCTGCATGCAGGACAACGCTTTATCGGTTTCCTCGACCGAATCTTCGGAATCCGCAGCAAGTCCCTCTGTATGAGACTGCGGCGCCTGAAACATCCCTCTGCCAATCTTTTCACATTTTAAGTCTGTCACAGCTTCCCGTACGCCTCCTGCCAAATGCCCTTCACGAAACGGCGGTAACCGGTTAAGCTTTCCCTGCTCCAGCACATATTCCACAATCTCACGCCGGGAATGTATTTCCCCATCCTTTAAAAATTCCATTGCCAAAGTACGCACCTGCGCGGTCGGGGCCATCGCCGTCAACTGATCTCGCTTCATTTCCTCATCTCCCGTTCCTGTTTTTTCATCTTTTCAACGATCGATCCGTATGAACTCTTAATCATCATATCGCCGTGTTTCTTTATATTGTAATCATACATCAAGCAATTTGTCTTGTCAATATATTATTGTTATTTTAATGATATATTCAATATTTATATGATATATCTGCGCTTATATTGTCATTATCTATCTCGTTAAAAGCAATTATTAATATTATGAAGGTTTTTAATATAATAAAAAGCATGTCCTTGAATATTTTCCTTCAGAACATGCTTTCTTAATCGGTTGCCTGAAATGTGAAAGTAATTGTGAGCACGCCATGGCAACTGCAACCATTTTCTCGCTTTTTCATCAATAAAAGCACAAACGACACCTTCCGTGCCGGAACCGTCTCCGTTCTTTTCCCAATCGGTTCGGCATCGTTTCTTCGGACGCTGCCGCCGGGGCCGGAACATTCCTCTTCCAGGAACTCCCCTGCGCGCTTTCTTTTATTTCAAAAATCTGCCGCGCGCAAGTGTTAATTGTCTGAAAACCGCCGCTTCCCCATTTTTTATATGTCTGCGTCGTCCGCCCCTTGCCTGCATCATCCGCCTCTCGTCCGCGCCCCCGCTATTCCGCCAGCGCGCCCAGCTTCTCCAGAAGCGTCTCCGCCTCTTTCATCATATCGCGGCTGTCCTTGTTGGTCTTTCGGCCCTCCTGGTAGAGGAATCCGGGCACATCGCCGGCCAGCAGCTTCAGCCGCCCGCCGTAAGACTGCACGATCGCGGGGATCCCGGTCGTGTCCAGTTTGGCTTTCGGAAACATGGCGATCCGTATCTCCTGCCGGTTAATATCCACCTCTGTCACATAAGCGCGGTGGGCCATGGATTTCAGCTGCGCCACCAGAAGCAGATTGTCCACGGGACGCGGGATCTCTCCGAAACGATCCATCAGTTCATCCTGCATGTCCATAGACTCCTCTTCATTCTCAATGGCCGAGATGCGCTTATAAATATCCAGCTTTTGATATTCATTCTTAATATAGGACGAGGGAATATAGGCGTCGATATCACATTCCACCACCGTATTGAATTCCTCTTCCTCCGTCCGGTGCCCTTTCAGCGCCGCCACCGCCTGATTCAACAGTTTACAATACAGGTCATACCCGACCGCCTCCATATGGCCGTGCTGTTCCGCGCCCAGGACATTGCCGGCGCCGCGGATCTCCAGGTCGCGCATGGCGATGCGGATCCCGCTGCCCAGTTCCGTGAATTCCCGGATCGCTTTCAGGCGTTTTTCCGCCTCTTCCCGGAGTATCTTGTCCCGTCTGTACATGAGAAACGCGTATGCGGTCCGGTTGGAACGTCCCACGCGGCCGCGGAGCTGGTAGAGCTGGGCCAGACCCATACGGTCCGCGTCCTGAATGATGATCGTATTGACATTGGGGATGTCCAGACCGGTTTCAATGATCGTAGTGGAAACCAGAACGTCAATTTCCCCGTTTACGAAATCCAGCATGATCTGCTCCAGCTGCCGTTCCCGCATCTGTCCGTGCGCATAGACCACCGTGGCATCGGGAACCAGACTGGCCACATGTCCCGCCACATCGGCAATATCCTGAACGCGGTTGGACACATAATAAACCTGGCCGTCCCGCGCCAGTTCCCGGCGGATGGCCTCCCGCACCATTTCATCATTATATTCCATAACATAGGTCTGGATCGGAACCCGGTCTACCGGCGGTTCCTCCAGCACGCTCATATCACGGATGCCCGCCAGGCTCATATGAAGCGTCCTCGGAATCGGCGTCGCTGTCAGGGTCAGCACGTCCACATTCTGTTTTAACTGCTTGATCTTCTCCTTGTGGGTCACGCCGAAGCGCTGCTCCTCATCAATGACCAGCAGCCCCAGATTCTTAAACTGTACGTCTTTCGAAAGGATCCGGTGTGTGCCAATCACAATATCCACCAGACCTTTCTTCAGATCGATCAGCGTTTTCTGCTGCTCCGCCGCCGTTCGGAACCGGGACAGCATATCCACGCGCACCGGAAATTCTTTCATCCGCTGCACAAACGTATTGTAATGCTGCTGAGCCAGAATCGTCGTAGGCACCAGATAGGCCACCTGCTTGCCGTCCTGCACGGCCTTGAATGCCGCCCGCAGCGCGATTTCCGTTTTGCCGTAACCCACGTCTCCGCAGATCAGCCGGTCCATGATCTTCGGACTCTGCATATCTTTTTTCGTCGCCTCGATGGCCTCCAGCTGGTCCTCTGTTTCCTCATAAGGAAAGAGCTCCTCAAATTCTTTCTGCCAGACCGTATCCTCGCTGTAAACAAAACCGTCCGTCTCCTGTCGGGCCGCGTAAAGCTGCACCAGCTCCCCGGCAATCTCCTTCACGGCTCCTTTGACGCGGTCGCGGGTCTTTTTCCACTGTTCCCCGCCCAGGCGGTTCAGTTTCGGGGTTTTCGCATCCGCCCCTGCGTATTTCTGAATTATGTCCAGCCGCGTGGCGGGCAGATACAGATTGCCGCCGTCGGCATATTCGATCTTCAGATAATCCTTGACCACATGGTCCTGCTCGATCTTTTCAATCCCGCGGTAAATGCCCAGTCCGTGTTCCTCATGAACCACATAATCTCCCGGCGACAGTTCCGCAAAGCTCTGGATCTTCTGCCCCTCGTAGGCCGCCTTTTTGCGGCGGTGCTTTTTCCGGACCGCACCGAACATATCGCCCTCGGTAATAACCACAAATTTAATCTGCGGATACTCGAACCCCCGATGGAGATTGCCGTAACGGACCAGGATCTCCCCCGGCTGAACCTTCCGCTCCGGATCGTCGCTGCAAAAAGCGCTCAATTCATACTCCCGCAGGTCCCCCGCCAGACGGCTGGCCCTGGTGTGGGAACCGGACAGCAGCACGACCCGGTACTTCTCCCGCTTCCAGCGCTTCAGATCGCTTATGAGGATCTCAAAACTGTTCTGGTAGGAATTCACATTTCTGGAATTGATGCTGTACCGCCGCATCACATTGATGCCGGGGATCCGCTGCTCCAATCCTGTCACCAATACGGTATGGGGCCCCAGAAGCCCCGCCAATGTTTCCCTGACCGAATAAAGAAGTTCCGCCTGTTCCGGCAGCAGATACCCTTTTTCCAGCCGGCTCATCATGCTTTCCCTGAATTCCAGCTCGATCGTCTCTCCCTTTTCCTGCAGCCGGGTCGGCTCATCCAGGAAAATGGCCGTCCGCTCCCGTGGAAAATACTGAAGGAACGAAACGGTCTCCTCACAAAAGAACGTGATGAAGCTGTCCAGTCCCCCGGTCCCCCAGCCGTCCTCCACCCGCTCCGTCAATTCCTTCACCAACGAATCAACCCGGCCGGCTTCCTCCGTCCGCATCTGCTTCCGCAGCCCCTGCACGTATCGGTCCGCCGATTTTCGTATCTTTTCCAGCCCGCCCGCGATCTGCTTCTGCGTCAGCACAATCTCCGTGGCCGGATAGATTACCGCCTGCTCCAGCTGTTCCACCGACCGCTGGCTCTCCGTATCGAAACTGCGGATGGAATCCACCTCATCATCCCACAGCTCGATGCGCACCGGCAATTCCTCCGTCAGCGGAAAAATATCCAGGATCCCGCCTCTGACGGAAAACTGTCCCATACCGTCCACCTGCGCCATCCTCTCATAACCAAGCGCCACCAGCTTCCGCTTCCATTCTTCTATATCAATGATCTCGCCCTGACGCACGCTCAGAATCTGTGCCTCCAGCGCCTGCAGCGGCAAAAGATGGTCCATCAGGCCGTCAAGGGTCGTCACGACCACGCCGCCGCGGGCCGGCGAAACGGATGCGGCGTCCGAAACGGCCGTTTTTTCCCCCGGTCCGCGGTTCCCGCCGTCCTCGATCAGCGCTTTCACCAGCTGCATCCTCTGCCTGACGATCAGATTCCCATGAATATCCGCATTATAAAACAGCAGATCCTTGGCCGGATACATCCACACCCGGTCCCCAAAGCACCTGAAATCATCGTAGATCTCTTTTGCCCTGGCTTCGTCGCTGGTCACAACCAGTTTCCAGTCCAGCCGTTCCCCCGCCTCCTGCATCAGATGGACCCGCTGGGAATCCATGCAGCCGGAAATCAGCACCGGCCCTTTCCCGCGGTTCAGATCCGTATTCAGTTCCTCAAACTCTGCCAGTTCCGCCAACGCATTCTCAAATACTCTGCTCATATACCGCCCCGTCCGAATTGATCTTCTTCCCATTAAACCGGTTCATCGCCGCGTCCGCCCCATCGGTGATCATCATGCAGACTGCCTCCGCGGCCTCCTGAAACGCGGCCTCCATCCGCTCCCATTCCCCTTTGGAAAAATGGCTCAGCACATAGTCGGCCAGGTCCATCCGTTCCGGCTTTTCCCCGATGCCCACTTTCACCCGCGGGAATTCCTGAGTTCCCAGATGCGCAATGATACTTTTGATCCCGTTGTGGCCGCCGGCGCTGCCCTTCGCCCGGATGCGGAGCTGACCGGGATTTAAATTGATATCGTCATAAACGATAATGATCCGGTCCGCTTCCGGCTTGTAAAAATCCGCCGCGCTGCGCACGCTCTCCCCGCTGGCGTTCATGAACGTCTGCGGCTTTACCAGCACCACCTTCTGTCCCCCGATCATTCCCTTGCCGCAAAGAGCCTTGTGCCGGCGCTCGTCCACCCGGATATCCAGTTTCTCCGCCAGGCGGTCGATCACTTCAAACCCCGCATTGTGCCTGGTATGCTCGTACTGCTTCCCCGGATTGCCCAAACCTACTATAATATACATCGCCTGAAATCTCCTTATTCTAACCAATTATCTGCTTCTTTTCTCCTGCCCCGTTCCCTGCAGCCCCGCTGTCCCGCAAACAAAGTCCGGCTCCGGCCCTGCGCCGTCATCCGGGAACCGGCAACACGGAAAGCGCTAGTTTTCCGGGACAAGGGATTCGTCCTCCGGCGACTAACGCTGAACTGTCCCCATCATAGCAGTTTTAAAGGAAAATGTAAAGAGCGGCCGCGAACCCCGCCGCAATCCGTAAAATGCCGGCAAAAAAACCGGCCGTTCATCCCGTTGTAAGCCGTATTCCGGAATGAATGACCGGCAAGTTAACATGCTGTCTCTTCTATAGATGTCGAATGCGGCCTGCGCTGCCGCAGTAAGTTTTAGAACGTGCTTGGTATTCCTTCGCTGCCTGCCTCTGTAGTCTCATACTTATCCAAAATCACACGCTGAATCATATCCCTTGTCTCGGAATTGATCGGATGGGCAATGTCACGATATTCTCCTTCAGCCGTCTTGCGACTGGGCATCGCAATAAACAGGCCTCTTTCCCCTTCGATAACTTTGATGTCGTGAATGACAAACTCGTTATCCAGGGTAATGGAGACAATCGCTTTCATCTTTCCTTCTTTCTCGATTCTCCTGACCCTTACGTCTGTGATCTGCATACTGTACTCCTCTCTGTCATCTTCTAGTTCCCCGCCTGCGCATAAATACGGCACGGGTGGAGCGTGGCAAAGCGTCCGCTCCCTTCCACCTCCTTACAGCGTATACCGGGCGTTCTTTTCGACGACGATTTTCACGTCGCCGGGAGACCCGATATACGTCGTATTGGCTCTGATCGTGTCACGGCTTTCTACGATACAGTTCTCGATGACGGTATTATCGCCGATATACACATCATTGAGAATAATGGAATTCTTAATCACGCAGTTATTACCAATATAGGCCTGGCGGAACAGAATGGAATTCTCCACCGTGCCGTTGATAATGCTGCCGCTGGATACCAGGCTGTTGCGGACCACCGCGCCGGGATTATATTTCGCGGGCGGCATGTCCCCTACCTTGGAGTAAATCTCCGGGTATTCGCGGAAGAAGAAATTCCGCACTTCCGGCTTCAAAAAGTCCATATTGGTCTTATAATAAGACTCCACCGACGCAATATTGCTCCAATAGGTATCCAGTTCATAGGCATAAATCCGCTTAACATTCTTATAACGGACGAGAATATCATTGACAAAATCAAAACGGTCTTCCTGGACGCAGCGCTCGATCAGCTCGATCAGCTGCCGCCTCCGGATCACATAGATGCCGCAGGAGATCGTATTGGACTCCGCCACCATTGGCTTCTCCTGAAAATCCACGATACGGCCGTCATCATTGACTTTCACCACGCCAAAGCGGGTCACATCCTCGGCTGGCGGCATGGTCTTGCAGACGACCGTGATATCCGCCTTTTTCTCCACATGGTATTCCAGCACCTTATTGTAATCCAGTTTATAGATCCCGTCTCCGGCGGCCATAACCACATACGGCTCATGGCTGTTCTTCAAAAAATCCAGATTCTGGTACAATGCGTCCGCCGTCCCGCGGTACCAGTCGTTGTTCTCCGCCGTGATCGTCGGCGTGAACAGATAAAGTCCTCCCTGCTTCCGTCCGAAATCCCACCATTTCGAGGAATTCAGATGCTCGTTTAAAGAACGGGAATTGTACTGCGTAAACACCGCCACCTTGGCAATATGGGAGTTGGACATATTGCTCAGGACAAAATCCACGCTGCGGTAGCTCCCCGCGATGGGCATCGCCGCGATCGCGCGTTTCCTGGACAGCTCCCGCATACGCTTGTTGTTGCCGCCTGCCAAAACCACGCCTATCGCTCTCATCGCACGCCACCTGCCTTCATGATAGAATCCCCGCTGCCCAGGCAGCCTTCCGGATAATCCGACGCCTCAGTCAGACCGGAAATCGCCGTATTTCTGCCGATCTTCACACCATCCGGGATAACGCTGCGCTCGCCGATGGCCGCCAGATCCGACTGGTACACCTTCGGATCATATGTACTGGGCGCGTATTCCCCGACGCCGACCTGCACATTTTTGCCGATCTGCACATCTTCCGCCACAATCGCACGGTCCAGGACGCTCCCCTCGCCGACCGTGCTTCCGCGCATGACGATGGAATCCCGGACCACCGCTCCCGGTCCGACGACAACGCCCGCTCCGATGACGGAATTGATCACTGTCCCGTAGATCTCCGTCCCCTCGCCGACGATGCTCCGCTCCACCCGGGCGCTCGCGGCGATATACTGCGGCGGAATAATGTCGCTTTTGGTATAGATCTTCCAATATTCCTCGTACAGATTGAACTCAGGAATAATGTCGATCAGCTCCATATTCGCTTCCCAGTAAGAACTCAGCGTGCCTACGTCTTTCCAGTAACCGTTATACTCGTAGGCAAAGATCCGCTGGCCGTTTTCATGGCAATACGGAATAATATGCTTGCCAAAATCGCAGCCCGGTACCTCGGATAATGCCACAAGCGCCTCTTTCAGCACCTTCCAGGTAAAAATATAGATACCCATGGACGCCAGATTGCTTCTGGGGTTTTTCGGCTTTTCTTCGAATTCTGTGATTCGGTTTGTGTCGTCTGTGATTAGTATGCCGAACCGGCTGGCCTCTTCGATTGGTACTGGCATAGCGGCGATCGTGACATCGGCGTTATTGGCCTTGTGATACTCCAGCATGACCTCGTAATCCATCTTGTAGATGTGATCTCCCGAAAGGATCAGGACGTATTCCGGATTGTAACTCTCCATATATTCCAGATTCTGAAAAATCGCATTGGCTGTGCCCGTATACCAGTCGCTGCCTTTGCTCCTTTCATAAGGCGGAAGAATCGTAACGCCGCCCACGTTCCGGTCCAGATCCCATGGAATGCCGATGCCGATATGCGAATTCAGCCGCAGCGGCTGATACTGAGTCAAAACGCCTACCGTATCCACTCCTGAGTTAATACAGTTACTCAGCGGAAAATCAATGATCCGATATTTCCCTCCAAATGATACCGCCGGCTTGGCCACCTTCTGCGTCAGCACTCCCAAGCGGCTGCCCTGGCCCCCCGCCAGAAGCATGGCGATCATTTCTTTTTTAATCACACTATCACCTCTTGCTGTTAAAATAATAAGGGTGTGTATATTATAGCACAATTTTGAGGATTAGTGAATAAAATAATAAAGAAATTTCCGGCGTAAAATATTCATAATTCGACTTGTTTTGTATCCTTTTGCGACTTATCGCCTCTCTCTCTGAACATTTAACCCGGAAATTCTGCATAAAGATAACCGCTGACAAAAAAGGGCGGAGCTTTTAGAATTATTTTAGTTGAATGTATGTGGAAAATGTGGTATAGCTATATAGAAAAGGAAAGCACCCGCTCCAAAGTGGATGCTCCCATAAGTTAGGACTGTCCTTACGGACGCTGCCTATCCTGTGGTTCGGACAGGATAGGCATTTTTATTTTCGCTTTTTCTTTCTCTTTTATCGCATTTCTATCGTTTTCTGCCGTATAGTTTTAAGACAGGAACAGCGCAAAAAAGTGACTGCTCTTAATTCTAACTGAACAGTCACTTTTTCGATCATACAGCGTTTCCGCCAATCCTGCGTCAATTCACAGGTACTTTGACTCACGCTCTGAAAATTTTATTTCTGGCTTCCATGAAAGGTTTTACTGCACCCATGCCCCGCTGGCATCCACCGTATTGCCGTCCGGCGTCGTGGTGCCGGTCAGCAAATGACCCTTCGTGCCATCGGATACTTCGCTGAAGTAATACCAGGTTCCCTCAATCTGCTGCCAGCCGGTATACATATGACCGCGTGTACCGTCAGAAACGGGATGCAGGTAATACTGCAATTCGCCGTCCTTCACCCATCCGGTCGCCATGCTTCCGTCAGCATTGAAATAGTACCAGCTGTCCTGGTCTTCCCAGCTCAGGTACGCCCAGCCGGTCAGCATACGGCCCTTCCATCCGTCAGAAATCGGATTCAAATAATACCATTTGCCGTCCAGATCGCAGAACCAGTCGGTGTCCATATAGCCGGCCGCATTAAAGTGGTACCAATAGCACTGTCCTTCATACTCGATCCAGGCCCACTCGGATGCCGGATATGTACCATCCGTCTCACTGAACCACCAGCCGGTCTCATCCTGCTCCCAGTTACCGGTCAACGGAGTCGGAGCGGACGCAGGCTTTTCTGTCGACGCAGGTTTGCTTGTGCCGGAAGAAGAACTGCTGTCGGAAGAACCGTTGTCGGAGGAGCTGCTGCCGGAGGAAGAACTGCCGCCGGTGTTGTCGTCATCTTTTTTGTTATCCTCCATTACAAATTCCAATGTGAACGGACTGAACGATGTAGATTCGACGTAAGCAACGTACTCTGCCATCCCTTCCGGATATTCATAGTTCGGTTCAAGGATCTCTGTCACCAGATCGTTAATCACGCCGTTATTTTCTTTTGTACGCTCGGCATCATCATAATGTGTCCACTTTGCATATTTGTAAGCTTCCCCGCCGCGAGCGTCAGGAGCAGGAACCGGTACCTGCATCCGAATCAGCTTAGGCTCATCAAACAGAGTAGATAAAGGATATTTCTTATCATTAACTTCCACATCTACAGACAGGTCTACATCCATACCTGTAACGATAAGTTTTTCTCCATCCAGCTTCATGGCAAGATCTGAAATTGCAACTGAAGTTTTGAGTTTTACGGTATATCCATCCTTCACCTCTTTAGCAAATTTCGTATAAAGCAGTGTCATAATATCATCGTCTTCAGAAATTTCAGAACCGTCTATAGATTTGCTCACCGCTTCTAAAATTTCCGTATACTGTGGTCGAATATTCTTTTTCTGCTCATCACTCAGGCTCGATTCGGCCAGCACTTTGTTATAAGATTCAGAAATCGTTGTATTGTTTAGATTGCAATCTGTAAAAACAATGACATCGCCCTCAACATTAATCGAAAGCTCTAATGAATTTACATTTCCATAGCTTACCTTTAGACTCGTTTCTCCTTTTGCCACAGCTTTTACCGTGATATATACCGGCCGTTCCGAATTTTCCTGTTTATCTATTTCTACCGTAGCTATCTCAGGATTTTCTATCGTCACAGTCAGTCCATTTTTAAATTCTTGATAAAGTTCCGACAACTGCTCCGGAGTCGCAGTACCCTCAATTTCTGGCTCTACCGCAACCGTACTTTCTGAACCTATACCAAGATAGAAACCCTCTGTATCATATACATTACGTATCCCGGTAATACTGGGGCCATCCTCAGCGGTCTGCTCCACAAACTTGATCGTACAAGGGTCAGCATCATCTCCGTTTAATTTAAGCGTCACCGTCCCCGCGACCGTACTTGTAACTGTAAACGTACCAGTCTCTCCATTCCAGTCTGTAAGCTCACTGACAGTCACAACATCCTTCCCAACAGCTTTCCCATCCAAACTAACCTCAAGATTCTTCACCAGGTCTTTCATTGCATTGGAAGCAGTCACACAATCGCCTGGCGAACTCCACGCATTTGAAGCCGTAGATGGACGTGTTTCTGCTGAACCTGTAATGGTCACCGTCACTTCTTCTCCCACCTGAGCCGAATCACTTTCAGCCTTCATCGTTATACCCTGCACTCGCCAGGTGTCATGTTCCCCGCCGCCCAGATTAACCACAGCCAGTGAAGTCAGCGGCAGCGACGATGCCAGTAAAACTGCGCTCATCAGAATTGCGAGACGCTTTTTTACCGTTTGTTTCTGTTTCATTTTCTTGCCCTCCTTATAAAGATTTATTGCTCCGAAACCGACTGCCGGCGGGAAGCCTTCTTTCTGACAATTCCCGATTGTTTATGCTTTTCTGACGGTTGGAGCATTTACGGGTATAGTCTACTACCCCCCCCGCAAGATTTGTCAACCTTTTTTTGAGTATTTTTCGGAGGTTTTTTTACGCGCTTTTTGGACAAACATTCGCCCCCGCCCCCTTGAATCCGCAGCCAAAATCAAGTATAATAATACAAGTTATGAGTACGTCCCGGCCGGTTGGGCGCGTGTGAGGGCCGGGCAGTCAGAAAAGGAGAACATTTTCATGAATCTGGTTACCGTAAGAGAATTGTACCGCGAGAGAGAGCATTATTTCGATCAGGAGGTCAGCGTCGGCGGGTGGGTGCGCAGCATTCGCGATTCCAAAGCGTTCGGCTTCATCGTCGTCAGCGACGGTTCCTACTTTGAGACGCTTCAGATCGTATATCATGATACACTGGCGAATTTCGATGAGATCCGCCGGCTGAACGTGGGCGCGGCCATTATCGTGACCGGCACGCTGGTCGCGACGCCGCAGGCCAAGCAGCCGTTCGAGATCCAGGCGGCGGAGATCTGCGTCGAAGGGCCTTCCGCTTCCGATTATCCGCTGCAGAAAAAGCGCCACAGCTTCGAATATCTGCGGACCATTTCCCATCTGCGGCCCCGGACCAATACATTCCAGGCCGTGTTCCGGGTGAGGTCCCTGATCGCCTACGCCATCCACAAATTCTTCCAGGAACGGGATTTTGTCTACGTGCATACGCCGCTGATCACCTCCAGCGACTGTGAGGGCGCCGGCGAGATGTTCCAGGTCACGACGCTGGATCTGGACTCCGTTCCCAGGGCCGCGGACGGAACCGTGGACTATGGGCAGGATTTCTTCGGCAAACGCACCAGCCTGACCGTCAGCGGACAGCTCAACGGCGAAACCTACGCCATGGCGTTCCGCAATATTTACACGTTCGGCCCTACGTTCCGCGCGGAAAATTCCAACACGACCCGCCACGCAGCCGAATTCTGGATGATTGAGCCGGAGATCGCATTCGCGGATCTGAAAGACGATATGGCGCTGGCAGAAAGTATGCTGAAATACATCATCCGGTACGTGCTGGAGAATGCGCCGGAAGAGATGAATTTCTTCAATCAGTTTGTGGACAAGGGACTGCTGGACCGGCTGCACGGCGTCGTAAACTCCGAGTTCGGTCATGTGACCTACACGGAAGCCATCAAGCTGCTGGAGCAGAACAACGATCACTTCGACTTTAAAGTCTATTGGGGCTGCGACCTGCAGACGGAGCATGAGCGCTACCTGACGGAACAGGTATTTAAGCGTCCGGTCTTCGTCACCGATTATCCGAAGGAGATCAAAGCCTTTTATATGAAACTGAATGACGACGGAAAGACCGTGGCCGCTATGGACTGCCTGGTGCCGGGGATCGGCGAGATCATCGGCGGCAGCCAGCGCGAGGACGACTACGGGAAACTGACTGCCCGCATGAAAGAACTGGGGATGCGCGAGGAAGATTATCAGTTCTATCTGGACCTGCGCAAATACGGTTCCACCCGCCACGCCGGTTTCGGCCTCGGGTTCGAGCGCTGCGTCATGTACCTGACCGGTATGTCCAATATCCGCGACGTAATCCCGTTCCCGAGGACCGTCAACAACTGCGAACTGTGACGCGCACGGGAGGCGGCCTGCCGCCTCCCGCTCATACCATATAGGGGAGGCACACTATGCGATTTATTCACACCGCCGATATCCACTGGGGCATGGTCCCGGACGGCAGCAAGCCCTGGAGCCGGGAGCGCAGTCAGGCGATCCGGGATACTTTCGCGCAGATCATCGCAGCCGCGCGGGACCGGAGCGTGGATTTTCTGTTTATCTCGGGCGATCTGTTCCACCGCCAGCCGCTGCAGCGGGATCTGAAAGAGGTCAATTATCTTTTTTCAACGATTCCCGCCGTCCATGTGGTGATCATTGCCGGGAATCATGACCGAATCCAGAATAATTCTCCGCTTTTGAACTTCAAATGGGCCCCGAACGTCACCTATCTGACGGACGATAAAATGCAGAGCGTCTATTTCGAGGATTTCGGCGTGGAGGTTCACGGTTTCAGCTATCATTCGCCGGAGATCCGTGAAAAACCGGCCCCTGAACTGCTGGAAGCGCCCGAGGACGGACGCATCCATATCCTGATGCTCCACGGCGGAGACGCGTCGCACCTGCCGATTGACAGAGCCGCGCTGAACGCGTCCAATTACACCTATATCGCCCTGGGACACATTCACAAACCGGAAGTGATCCTGGAGAGAAAGGCCGCTTTTCCGGGCTCCCCGGAACCGCTGGATCTGACCGAAACCGGCCGGCACGGCGTCTATCTGGGCAGCATCAATCCCGTGACCAGGCAGGTGGAATCCCTGGAGTTCCTGCCCCTGTGCCGCTCCCAGTACATATCGCTGATCGTCAATATTACGCCCCACACCACCAACATGGAGCTGGAACTGAAAATCTCCCAGGAGATGGAAAAGCGGGGGGCGCACCATATTTACCGGTTCCGTATCCGCGGTATGCGGGACCCGGACGTGGAATTCGACCTGGAGCGCCTGCTCTCCAAATACCGGATCGTGGAACTGATCGACGAATCGGAACCCCAGTACGATTTCAGCGCTCTGTTCGCCGAGCATCCCAGCGACATGATCGGATTTTATATCCGCGCCCTGGATAAACCGGACCCGAGCCCCGTAGAGAAGAAAGCGCTCTACTACGGCATTAACGCGCTGCTGCGCACTACCGATGAAAGGAGCTGACCCATGAGATTCCTGGAACTTCAGATAAAAGGCTTTGGGAAATTCCATGACCGCAGCATCTCTTTCGAGGACGGAGTCAATGTGGTCTACGGAAAAAATGAAGCCGGCAAGTCTACGATCCACACGTTTATCCGCTGTATGCTGTTCGGGCTTCAGCCCCAGAGAGGCCGGGCCGCCAAAAAGGATCTGTATAGTCAGTATGAGCCCTGGGAAAACAGCGGGACTTACGAAGGCTCGCTCCGCATGGAGCACAGCGGGCACATCTACCGCATCGAGCGCTGCTTCCGCAAGGACAAAAAGGAACTGCACGTCATCGATGAGACCCTGGGACAGGAGCTGGAAGCCACGAAGATCCTGATGGACGAGCTTCTGGGCGGCCTGACGGAAACCGCCTACAACAACACCATCAGCATCGGCCAGTTAAAAAGCGCCACTGATGGGGGCATGGTGGCAGAGCTGAAGAATTATATCGCCAATATGAACACCTCCGGCAACATGGCGCTGAATATTACAAAAGCGTCCGCATTCCTGAAGGCGCAGAAAAAAGAAATGGAAAGCCAGCTGATTCCGGACGCGGCCCGCTCCTACACTGCGCTGCTCGGCGAGATCAAAACGCTGGAGAAAGACATTTCCGGGCCGGAATACGAGAATCAGCTTCCCGCCTATCAGAAACTACGGACCGATACCCGCGCGCAGATCGAACAAAAACACGGGGAAAAGGAAGAATTGATCCAGAAAGCGGTCAAAGGGCGGCAGATCCTGGAGCAGAACCAGTTCAAAGACCGGGAATCCATTGATCAATACGAGCGCCAGACCGAGTCCATTTACAGCAATTATCAGGAAATTTACGCTGCCAGCCGTCAGAAATCCCGCAAAATACTGACCGGATTTTTCTTTATGATGGCGGTTCTCCTCACGATCGGCGCAGTTGTGATCTACCGGCTGGACGGGCAGGTCTCGTTTCTGCAGAACCTGGATGCCAATACTTCGGTCATGGCTCTGATCACGGAACTGATCGCCGTCATATTCTGCATCGCCGGATCGGTGCTTTATTCCGGTTCGAAAAGCCTGCAGCGGGAGCTGCTGCTGTCCGGGCAGGCGCTGCAGGAGACATTCCGCCGGCATCTGGGCGACACGGAGCTGTCCGATCAGGCCATGCAGGCGTTTAAGGCCCGGATGGCAGAATTCCGGCGGATCTATGATTCGACAGTCGAGACAGACGCGGCTCTGCGGAAACTGGAAGAAGAGATCGCGGCCCTGCACCAGAAACAGAGCGAATGCAGCGAGATCATTGAAAAGCAGCAGAAAAGCCAATGGGAACTGGAGAAAAAACTGGAGCTTCTGTCCAATTACAAAAATCAGATGGAGGTTCTGAAGGTGTCCCTGGCTGAAAACCAGCGTATTTCCCAGGAGCTGGCCGCTATCGATCTGGCCCAGGAGACTCTGACGGAGCTGTCGACTTCCATCCGCAATTCGTTCGGGCTGTATTTGAATAAAACGGCGTCGGAACTGATCAGCCGCATCACCGGCGGCATCTACACCAGCGTGAGCATCGATGAGAATCTGAATGTATTTATGAACACGCGGACCAAGCTGGTGCCGCTCGAACAGGTCTCCAGCGGCACCATGGACCAGATTTATCTGGCGCTGCGCCTGGCTGCCGCCAGGCTGATCCAGGGCGAAAAGGAAGATATGCCCCTGATCTTTGACGACAGCTTCGTGCTCTACGACGACGACCGGATGAAGAGCGCTCTGAAATGGCTGACCACCGCTTATAAAGGGCAGATCATTATCTTCACCTGTCACCAGAGAGAGGCGCAGATGCTGACCGCCAACCAGATCCCTTATCATATGATCTGCATCTGAAAACGATTTTCTGTCAAAACAACAGGCCCTGACAGCCGCCGGCAAATGATCGCCGCCCGGTATCAGGGCCTGTTATTCGGTCGATTTTATCATTCCTCTTCAAACTGATCTTTACCCACATAGCAAATCGGGCACACCCAGTCTTCCGGAAGATCCTCAAACTCGGTTCCGGGCTCGATGCCATTCTCCGGATCGCCTTCCTCCGGATCATACACATAACCGCACACTAAACACACATACCGTTTCATAATCACTGCTCCTTTCTCCGTTTCCCTGCTCTAAGGGGATTCATTTTATGACCGTCCTGCATCCGGCCGCTCCCTTCCGCCGGGCCGCCGCAGGCCGTCTGACAAATCGCCGGGGATTTGTTTCTCTAAATTATACCACATGTATTCCCGTTCTACCACTGAATTGCAAGAGAAAATTTATAAAATTTGTAACCGTTCAGCTGTCCTGTCCCGGCCTTTCCGCCCACTGAAGCCTGTGCAGATTTCCCTGCAGCGTCATTTTCTCAAAGCCATTCTGGCGGAGCGCCTCGTACAGGACGATGGACACCGCGTTCGACAGGTTCAGGGAACGGATATCACCCCACATGGGAATGCGGACGCAGCCGGCCTGATTCTCCAGCAGCAATTCTTCCGGAATACCCGCGCTTTCTTTGCCGAACATCAGGTAACAGTCCGGCTCATAGCGGACTTCCGTGTAGACCCGGCGGGCTTTCGTGGTCGCCATGTAGAGCTTCGCACCGGGATTGCGGGCCAGAAAATCCTCGTAATCATCATAAACGGTTACGTCCAGTTTGTCCCAATAATCCAGGCCGGCGCGTTTCAGCATTTTTTCATTGAGGCGGAACCCCAGCGGCCGGATCAGATGAAGCCTGGTATTTGTCGCCACGCAGGTGCGCCCTATATTTCCCGTATTGGCCGGCATCTCCGGCTCCAGCAGCACTACATTCATCCCTCAGACCGTCTCCTCCCGCTGCCGCGATGCGCTCAGGCTCTCTCCCCGTCCAGCCGGCTTACAAATTTTGCCATCCGCCCGAGGGCCTCTTTCAGATTTTTCAGGGAAGAAGCGTAGGAAACCCGCAAAAACCCGTCCCCGCAGGCCCCGAAGGCCGTCCCCGGCACCACGGCCACCTTTTCTTCCCGCAGGAAGCGATTGGCAAACTCTTCGGAACTCATGCCGAATCGCCGGATATTAGGAAACGCGTAAAAAGCGCCCTGCGGCTCAAAACAGTCCAGTCCCATCTCCGCAAACGCGTGCAGCACATAACGGCGGCGCTGGTCATAAGACTCCCGCATCATTTCCACGTCGGAATCGCCGTTTTTCAGAGCGTCCACCGCCGCATACTGGCTGGTGGTCGGCGCGCACATGATCGCAAACTGATGGATCTTCAGCATTTGCTCCAGGATCACATGGGGCGCGGCCGCATAGCCCAGCCTCCAGCCGGTCATGGCGTAGGATTTGGAAAAACCGTTAATCACAACCGTCCGCTCCTTCATGCCCGGAAGCGACGCGATCGACACGTGGCGCTCGTCCCCGTAAGTCAATTCGCAATAAATTTCATCGGAAATGACGAACAGGTCTTTCTCCTCAACGATCTTCGCAATCGGTTCCAGGTCCTTACGGCGCATGACGGCCCCGGTGGGATTGTTGGGAAACGGCATAATCAAAATCTTCGTCCGGTCCGTGATTTTCTCCAGCAGCTTTTCCGGCGTCAGCTTAAACTGATCCTTCTCTTCCAGTTCAATCGGAACCGGCTTCCCGCCCGCCAGGATCGTACAGGGAACATAGGAAACAAAGCAGGGCTGCGGGATCAAAACCTCGTCGCCGGGATCCAGCATGGCCCGCAGCGCAATATCAATGGCCTCGCTGCCTCCCACCGTCACCAGGATCTCCGATTCCGGGCGGTAGACCATCCCGCACCTGCGGTAAAGATAATTGCAGATCTCCTGGCGCAGATCCCTGAGACCCGCGTTGGAGGTATAAAAGGTCCGCCCTTTTTCCAGCGAATAGATCCCCTCTTCACGGGCGTGCCACGGCGTATCGAAATCCGGCTCGCCTACGCCCAGGGAAATCGCGTCTTTCATCTCGCTGACAATATCAAAAAATTTCCGGATGCCGGATGGCTCGATCTGCACGATCGTCTCTGATAATGGATTCCTCATGGAGTCACAAGCATCCTTTCGTCATGAATTTCCTCCACCAGCGCCGTCCCATGGTCCTTGTATTTCTTCAATACAAAATGCGTCGCGGTACTCAGCACGGAATCCAGCGTCGACAGCTTGCTGGATACAAACAAGGCGACCTCTTTCATGGTCTTGCCTTCGATAAATACGGTAAAATCATAGGCGCCGGACATCAGGTAAACCGCATTGACCTCGTTGTACTGATAGATCCGCTCCGCAATTTTATCAAAGCCCATGCCTCTCTGGGGCGTCACCTTCACTTCGATCAGGGCCATCACCTTTTCCTGGGACGTATTATCCCAGTTGATCAGCGTATGGTATCCGCAGATGATATGCTCTTTTTCCATCTGCGCAATCTCATTGGCCACGGCCACCTCGCTCTCGCCCAGCAAGATCGCCAGATCCCTGATATCGATCCGCGCGTTCTTTTCCAGTATCGTTAAAATCTTTTCTCTCATTTTCTCATTCCTCCTGCTTTCGATCATAGGGACCTGCTATTTTATAGAATTCGTCTTCCCGCGGCCGTTCCATGAAACCGCGTATTTCTCCGTAAACTACCTCCCGGACAATATCCGGCCGCACATAGCCGATGACCCGGGCCTGTATCCCCTGCTGCCGCAGCCGTTCTGTCAGCAGAAATCCGTGATCCGCGGCCAGCACCGTACAGCCGCCGGAAAGCAGCCGATAAGGGTTCAGTCCGTAGCGTTCACAGATCTCGATCGTTCCCTGCTTCACCGGTATGCGCCGCAAATCTACGGAGAAACCCAGTCCGTGGGCCCCGGAGAGAGTCCAAAGGGCGGTATAGACACCGCCCTCTCCAGCTTCTTCCCACTCCGAAACGCCCAGTTTTTTCCAGTCACAGGCTCCGGGAGCCGCCGCCGAGTACGCCTGCTGCTGTTCCGCAATAAAAGCTTTCGAAAACCATTGGCTCAGCTCCCCGCTCCGCAGCAGGGCGATCCGGCTGGAGCCCTCCAATCCGGCGTAACCGGCCGCGATCAGTTCCTGCCCCGGCCGGAACTCGCCCCTGTTTTCCCGTTCGATCCGTCTCATAGATATTGGCCTCGCTGCCCGAAAATCATGCCTGACCGCGATCTTCCGCGGCTGCGCTTTCCGGCTGGCTCTGATCTGCCCCGGACGCGCTCTCTTCCTGCGGCTGATCTTCCGCAGCTGCGCTTTCCGACTGACTCTGGTCCGTCCCCGCCGCGCTCTCTTCCTGCGGCTGATCTTCCGCGGCTGCGCTTTCCGGCTGGCTCTGATCCGCACCCGCCGCGCTCTCTTCCTGCGGCTGGCTTTCTCCGGCTGCGCTTTCCGGCTGGCTCTGATCCGTCCCGACCGCGGCCTGAGACTCGTCCGGCGTTTCTGCGCCCTGACCAGCCGTTTCCCCGCTCGTCTCCGGCGCCGCAGCCGTCGATACCGCAGGGGTCTCCGGCGGCCCGATCCGATAGACCGCCGCGGTAGCAGTGTATTCATCCGTATGAAGGATCGTTTTTTCTACCTGCTTCCCGTCTTCGTACACATATTTCCACAGCCGCGCCCGCAGTCCGCTGTGGCCCGCATCAACCAGCACCTGCTGACCGGGGGCCAGGGAATTGTCAACCTGGTAAACCGGCGGCAGTTCAATCGTCCCCAGACTTTCCGACACGAACTTCAGCGTGCGGTTCTCCGGACGCGTCTCTTTCCCATAAATCGTAAAGGTCAGCTTGCCGTTCTCCATCACGCCCTCGATATAAACCGGCGTGTCATAGGGATTGACCATCTTGATATCTTTATAAGTACCCGCGATCGCCGAATCCATCGCCGGCGGCACATAAGCCACGACCATGGAATGATTCTGCCTCTGGGTGATATCCATTTCCGCGAAAAGCGCCGCATTGTAAAGCGTGCTCGTCACCTGGCATACGCCCCCGCCAATGGAATCCACGATATGCCCGTTTTCGATCGAGGGACCGTCCGTATAACCGTTTTCGGCCGTAAGCGGAGCCATACATTCATATCCGGAAAGCATCTCCCCCGGCATCAGAAGCGCGCCGTTGATTTTTCTGGTCGCCACCTCCAGATTGGTCAGCCGGCTCTTATTGCCGGGATTATAATTCGTCGTATAGGTCCCAAGCACATCCTAGATCGTGGAGAGCAGCTCCGTCGTGATCTCGGGCCTGGAAACCGTTACCACCGCTTCCACCTCGACCGGCTCCGTCAGTCCCTTCTCCAGCGCCTGATCCAGACGTTTCGCCGTCGCTTCCAGATTCACGACCAGCCCGTCTTTCGAGGGCGTTATGACAAATTCGCCGTCTGCCCGCTCAATGCTGCCGTCCACCGGACCGCCGATCAGAGGCCGGCATTTCTTATTAACGAACTCGTCGATCTCGTCTCTGTCGATCTCAAATTCCAGCGGCGCATCCACCGGCGACATCTCCAGGTCTTTCTCCCGGATATAACGCTCAATGACGTTGCCCTCCTCATAGCCTGCCGTCGCCTCTGCCACTGCCTCAGGGTTCTTCCAGCTGAAGCCCAGCTCCGCGGCCGTCGTCTGAATCTCGTAACCGGCCACCTGCAGGGTCACCGTCTGCGCAGCCATCCCGGCCACATAATCCTCAATCTTTTTCTGAGCCTCTTCCAGTTCCAGCCCGCCCAGCTCCTGACCGCCTACAGACAGCCCTTTCGGGAGCGCCGCCAGGCTCTCAGACGGAACACACAGCAGCAAGCCGCTCAAAATCGCGGCCAGCCCCGTTATCCTCACCGCTTTTTTCATCGCTTTTCTCAACACCGCAGCTCTCGATCTTTTTTCTTCCGTTTACCGTCCGTCTCAGAAACGCAGAGACCCCAGCACCATAGGCGCTACCATCGCCAGAACCAACAAGATCACGATGATCGACGAAACGATTTTTTTCGTCTTTTTATTATTGAAATCAAACAACGTACTCACCTCTTTATTATTCTTCCGTACTGAGATATGATTCTATCCGTCAATCTCGAAATTTCATTTCTGGATAGATCGTCTATCTGCACAGTTAGTTTTATTTTATGATATTTTATCAATTCCTGCAAGACTTCTTTTTGCCTTTTTGTCGCCGGCTGCGCCTTTTTTGTCCTGTATGTCAGATCAATGGGAGAAAACGCCTCCGGCGCCTGCTCTTTGTACCGCTGCTCCAGGACCTGATACAAGGCGTGAGCGGCTCTGGCGTCCCCCAGCGCACGATGCGCCGTATCCAGCGGCACCTGATAATACGCGCAGGCCGATCCCAGACTTTTGCTCAGATCGCCGGGCATAAACCTGCGGCACAGCTTCAGCGTATCATACCCCTGTTTATCAAAGACCAGATCATGATCGACCGCGGCGCGTTTCAAAAAACTATGGTCAAACCGGATATTATGTCCCAAAAGCGGCAGTCCTTCGCAAAAATCCACATACTCCCCGATGACCCGCCCGATATCCGGCGCATCTTTCAGCATCTCGTCATGAATCCCCGTCAGCCTGCATATCGCTTCCGGCAGTTCCCGTCTCGGATCCACCAGCGTCGTTTTCTCCTCCACGTTCTGCCCCTCCAGCACCTTCACCGCCGCAAGCTCGATGATCTTATCCGTTTTCGGATTCAGGCCGGTGGTTTCGATATCGACAGCCACATAAGAATTCGGCAGCATACCATTCTCCATTCTACCCCGCGGCGCGCCGTCCGGGCGCTCCGTACCTTTCCCCTCTCAAACCTGGATCTTCACGACCCGGCCTGTCGCTTCATATTGATAATACCGGACGCCCGCCGCGTTCAGCATCCGCTTGGACGCCCGCACGCCGGGAGTCGCGGAATATTTATCATCCGCATAAATAATGGTCTTGATCCCCGCCTGAATGATCGCCTTGGCACATTCGCTGCAGGGGAATAATGTTACGTAAAGCTTGCTGCCCTCCAGACTTCCTCCCCGGTAATTCAGGATCGCGTTCAGCTCGCTGTGGGTCACATACAGATATTTGGCATTATAGGGATCTTCCTCTGAATGCTCCTTGTTCCAGGGAAATTCGTCGTCCGAACAGCCCATCGGAAATCCGTTGTAACCCATGGAAAGAATCTTATTGTCGGCGCTGACGATACAGCAGCCCACCTGGGTGCTGGGGTCCTTGGAACGTTTCCCGGACAATTCCGCCACCCCCATAAAATATTCGTCCCATGAAATGTAATCCGTCCGCTTCTTATTCTCCGGCATACCGCTCCTCTCCTTTCTCTCCGGCATAAATCACCTGATACCCCGCCGCTTTCGTCAGCCGGTTCATGATCGCCTGTCCCAGATGATCCCTGGCGAAACTCTCTGAATAAATAACATCCACATCCAGATCGTCAAACTCCCGCAGCACCGCGAACAGGCTGTGCGCAATGGTTTCCTCCCGCTCCCGTGTGCCGGCGCTGCGGACAACGCCGCAGGAATAACGGTCTTTCGTCTCATCCGTACAAAGGATCCCGACGCGCCGCCCCTCGGAAGCTCCCTGCCGGGCCAGGCGGTTAATCTCGCAAACGACGGCCGGAGTGACCTTGCCCGCCGCCTCTGCCCGTTCCTCCACCAGGATCAGGCTGGCTTTCGGCGCATAGTGACGGTATTTCATCCCGGGCGCTTTGGGCTTCACATCCGCCGCCACAGGCCCGGTGATCGCCGGATCGATCTCCACCCGGCCCACCGCGTCCCGCAGCATCTCCATGGTGACCGCCCCGGGCCGCAGCAGCACCGGCACAGGCCCGGTCACATCCACGATCGTAGACTCCACGCCGATTCCCACCGGCCCGCCGTCCAGGATCATTTCTATTTTCCCATCCATATCCTGCATCACATGTTCCGCCGCCGTCGGGCTGGGCCGCCCGGATGTATTGGCGCTGGGCGCAGCTACCGGCACGCCCGCCAGCGCGATCAGCCGGTTCGCGATCTTATCGCTGGGCATCCGAACCGCCACTGTCTCCAGACCGCCTGTCGTCCCATAGGGTACGATCCCGCTTTTGGGGAAGATCATCGTCAGCGGCCCCGGCCAGAACGCATCCATCAGCCTGCGCGCCGTCTCCGGCACACCGGTCACCAGCGGCTCGATCTCCTCTCCGCGGGAAATATGCAGGATCAGCGGGTTATCCGAAGGCCGCCCCTTCGCCGCGTAGATCTTCCGCGCCGCTTCTTCCTTCAGGCCATTCGCGCCCAGCCCATATACCGTCTCCGTCGGAAACGCCACCAGACCGCCCTGCCGCAGGATCTGCGCCGCTTCTTCCAGTAATCTGTCCTCCGGCCGGTCCCGATTTATTTTTATCACTTTCGTGTCCATATTATCCAATTCCTCTTGTCAGACTCACCCCGATGTCATCCATTATACTTCCCGGCGTCCCATCTGTAAAGCAAAAGCGGGCGGATTCACGGAAAGTTCATCATTTTTAATACGGACTATTTTAATACGGACCGGCGCTGCGCATATATCCTTTCAAAAGATTCTATCCGTCAGCGGTTCTTATTTTTCCGTTTTCGGGATATACTGGCAATAAAGTCCTCTTCCGGAGTTCCCATGAAATCCATTTCTGCTTTCACCGCCCGGCCTGCCAAACTGGCAGAAACCATCATGGCCGTCCTGATGCTGACTTTGGTCTATGGCCTGTCCCGCCAGGCCGCCGTCATCACCGGCTCATCGTCTTCCCGGCAGGATAACGCTGCCAACGTTTCCGCCTCGCTGCCGTCTCCGGAGGACCGGCAGAAGCCGGTGGTCGTCATCGACAGCGGTCATCCGGCGCTCTGTAACAGACCGAAAAACAGAATCTAAATTATGTATTGCGTTTGTCCGCACGAAATGGTATAATACCGCATAGAAACAATCTCTGCTAAGGCAAATTATGGTAAATTATGGTGAATCTCTACTCAGAAAGGAGCGTTTTGATTATGGCGGCAAAGTCAGCAAATCTATACGCACGAATTGAGCCGGATGTTAAAGAAGAGGCGGAGCGCATTCTGGCAGTCCTCGGTATTCCTGCATCGAATGCGATCAATATGTTTTATAAGCAGATCATTTTGAATCGGGGGCTTCCGTTTCCTGTCAGGATTCCCACTGCAAAACCTGTAAATGCAGCTGAACTGACGGAAGAGGCGCTGAATGCAGAATTAGAAAAAGGGTACGAGGACATGCTTGCCGGAAAAGTAAAATCCGCCCGGCAGACATTCGCGGACATACGCAAGGATTATGGCCTATGACTTATGCAGTCGTCACAACCCATCAGGCAGACGCGGACCTGCGCAGTATTTATGAATATATCGCATTCGAACTGCTTGCCCCGGATAACGCTGCCGGTCAGCTTGACCGTCTGGAAAAGCACATTCTACAGCTTGCGGATTTTCCCGAAAAATTCAGCCGATATGAAAAAGAGCCGTGGAAAAGCCGCCAGTTAAGAGTCATGCCGGTTGATAATTATCTGGTCTTATATATTCCTGACAACACAGCACAAGTTGTCACTGTAATTCGTGTCCTATATGGAGGTATGGATGTCGAACGCCAGCTGCGGGCAATCCAAATCACTTAGAGATATACTCAGCTGCTAAAAGCCATTTATTACCTTAATAGAAAGCGTTTTTATTATGACAGTCAGCATTAATATATATCCGGGGCAGAAACCCACGCGGCAACAGGCAGAAGAAATCAGAATGGCAGCAAACCGAACACCGATGTATGATGAAGAAGCCCCCAGGTTATCTCTCGAACAGCTGAAACAATACAGGCAGGCGGCCATACACAAACAAGGCCCAAAATCATAAGTATTATGCTAATCACAATCATTTCTCCCACAAACTTAAATCTGTTTATTTCCTACAAATAGTTTTTGATACAGCCATATTTTCTTCGTCAGGACAAAAATGAAAGAGACATTATACATTTTAATGGCACTGTAAACGACGCTATAAATGACACTGTAAATGACATTATAAATGACACTGTAAATGGATAAAGGAAGAAACAACCAAATAAGCAGACATAACGGAGCGATAAAACCACGATAAACAGGGACGGAAATCTGTTGTTTAGATTTCCATCCCTGCGAGAGATCAGGCGCTCTTTATGAATGATGAATCAAACATATTATCGAACTTATAAACGATCTCAATATGCTTATCCTGAAATACCCGGATCTCTTCGATCAACTCAACAACCGTCGCCCGATCCAGTTCTGTGATCTTCCCTTTCTCTGCCAGCTGCCGGACCCAGGGATCAACCGCTGCGGCCGTTTCCAATGCTTCCAGCGAATTTCTCAGCGCGGCAGTCTCTTTCCCGCACTGCCCGATCACTTTCTTGAATTCCGCTTCGTCTTCCCTGAATTCCGCATCATCGATCTCTTCCTTGTACCATCTCATCCGGGCTGTCCTAAGCATTTTCCTATAGGTACGGAGCTGATCCTCCGCACGGCAGAGCCTCCTTTGCAGAGTCTTTTTCTCTATATCTGCAGGGCGGCTATCCTCTTCCGCCATCTTTTTTAGGTCAGAAATCTGACCGATGATCTTGTTCACGTCGTCAATAATAATATCCCTCAGAAGCCGGTCAGAAATATAATGGCTGGTACATGCCGGCGCATTTTCCCCCCAAAGCTTACGGTTCTGACTGAAATCCCGGTAGGTGGAGCAGTTATAATATAAATACCTCGCAGTTTTCCCATCGCGGACATGAGAATAGGTATCCCACTTTTTGCGCATCGCGTGGCCGCAGTCGCCGCACTTTAACAACCCTTTAAATATGGTGACCTCGTCTTCCTTCGTGGTATCTCTCTTAACCGTTTTCATCATGGATTGGGCCGTATCCCAATATTCCTTAGAAACGATGGCCTCATGCGCATTCTCACATCGGATCCAGTCTTTCCTGGGAACGGCAGCGGGCGCAGGATCAATCAGGCGTTTCTGCACCTGTTTATGCTGAACCAGCGTGCCTGTATACGTTTCATCCGATAGGATATGCTTCACCGTCGAGGACGTCCAGTGAACTTCGCTGTCTGAAATCTTATTGCAGCAGGAAAATTTTGAACCGTTCAATCGTTTGTAGGCGGAGGGATTCACGATTCCTTCCAGAGTCAGCCGCGCCGCGATCTCTTTCGGCGAAACGCCATCCAGATACAGCCGATATATCTGCCTCACCACGCCGGCCGCATATTCATCTATCAAAAAACGGTGCTTGTTCTCCGGGTCTTTCCTGTAGCCATACGGAGCAAACGCTCCGACAAACTGCCCGTTTTTCTGCATACAGCGCATGGCCGTTATGACATTTCGATGCTGCTGTTCGGAATATTCCCGATTCATCATGATAAGAATCTTGTATCCCAACGTAACTTCCGTATACAGACTGTCATAATGATCGCCGATCGCGATCACCCGAACCTGTTTCCCTTTTTTTTCAAACTCCACCTCCAGATAATTCTGCATCTCACTGTCATTTCGTCCGAGTCTGGAAAGATTCTTAACCACGATGCAGTCTACCAGATCCGATTCGATGTCCCCGAGCATCCGCTGAAATCCGGGCCGGTTGAAATTCATGCCCGTATAATCATCGTCCGAATAAGTATCGTACACCGCCAGTTCGCATCCGTCCAATGGCTCCGCGTTCATCTTCTCTATATAGCTGAAAATCATTTTATTCTGATTCACAATACTTCGGCTCGCGTCATTCTTACATCGCTTGTCAGAATCTTCATCCGACAACCGCTCGTATACCGCGACGCTCCATTTCCGGCTGTCGATCGAATTGTGCGGGGCAAATCTCGCGTTCATCATAGGACTTTCTTTTCCCTTCGATGCGCTTTTATGATCCGCCTGACGGCATCTTTGCATGAAAATCTGGATTTATATATTCGCGTAATCCTCCACGAACTCCGTTTGGTCCCGGTCTGTTTGCCCATACTGAAAACCTGCGGTATTTTCTTCTAACATATTCGATGGACCCGGGTAATATGAGTACATCAGGAAAGCGTTTCCCTATAAAGACGGCAGTTCCATTTATTTTTTAGTTGTATTATCGAATCCTTTTGTATATAATAAAAATGTGAGGAACGATCACAAAAACATCAATAAAAATGTGAGGAGCGGGCCTATGGAACGATTTATTTTAAAAAAACTGCTGACGTGGAAAAACTCTCCCTATCGCAAGCCTCTGATCTTAAAAGGCGTGCGCCAGGTAGGTAAGACCTGGATTCTGAAAGAGTTCGGCAAACGTTATTATGAAAATACCGCCTATTTTAATTTTGATGAAAACGAGGAATACAAACAGTTCTTTGAGACGACCAAAGACGTTTCCCGTATCCTGCAAAATCTGATGCTGGCCAGCGGTCAGAAGATCCTGCCGGAAAAGACCCTGATCATCTTTGACGAGATACAGGACTGTCCAAACGTCATCAATTCCATGAAGTACTTCTGTGAAAACGCTCCGCAGTATCATGTCGCCTGCGCCGGCTCTCTGCTGGGTATTGCTCTGGCAAAACCGTCTTCTTTCCCTGTGGGCAAAGTCAATTTCTTGCAGATCGACCCTATGACCTTCCCGGAATTTCTGATCGCCAACGGCGACGGAAACCTTGCCGCATATCTGGAAAGCGTAGACGCCATCGAGCCGATCCCCGATGCGTTCTTCAATCCTCTGTATGAGAAACTGAAAATGTATTATGTCACCGGCGGTATGCCTGAATCTGTACTGATGTGGACAGAGGCGCGGGACGTAGCCGCTATGCAGGAAGCGTTGTCCGGAATCCTTGGAGCATATGAGCGCGACTTTGCCAAGCACCCGAATACCAGCGAATTTCCAAAGATTTCTATGATCTGGAAATCCATACCTTCCCAGCTGGCAAGAGAAAACAAGAAATTCATTTATAAAGTCGTAAAAAACGGCGCCCGGGCCCGTGAATATGAGGACGCCCTGCAATGGCTGGCCGATGCCCGGCTGGTGCATAAAATCTACCGCAGCCTTTCTCCCGGCCTGCCGGTATCCGCTTATGACGATCTTTCCGCTTTTAAGATCTATCTGGTGGATGTGGGACTTCTCCGCCGTCTGGCACAACTGGCCCCCACCGCTTTCGGTGAGAACAACCGTCTTTTTACCGAGTTCAAAGGCGCGCTGACTGAGAATTTCGTGCTGCAAACTCTGATCACCCAATTTGAGACCGTTCCCCGTTACTGGGCGCAGACCAATCCTCCCTATGAGGTAGATTTCCTGATTCAGCGGGAGAACGATATTTTTCCCGTTGAGGTCAAATCCGAGGCCAATACCTCCAGTAAAAGTTTCAAAAAATTCAAAGAATTGTTCCCGGATCAGGTAAAACTTCGCGTACGTTTTTCCCTGGCCAATCTGAAGCTGGACGATGATGTACTGAACATTCCGCTCTTTATGGCGGATCAGACGGACCGGCTGATCGGAATCGCCCTGCGGCAGAACGATCCCCCAGCAGACTGAACACACCCTATTGGAGAAAAAATGGAATACAGCGGGATTGTTTATTGATTTGGCGATGAGTTCCCTTCCTTCCGAAAGACCTGTAAATGCAGTGTTTCATTCATTGCGGGTTCAAGTAGTTTGCCAAACGGCATTTGGAAGAATTAAGGCTCCGCGAATACGAGCTTCATATACACTTTCCGGTCTGTTGCAGCCCCCAGGTCACGGCGGCTTCGACCCCGGCAAGATCGCTGTCGACGGCTCACTGGAAAAAGACATCAACCTCCGGATCGCCCAGCGTGTGAAGCAGTATCTGGAGGCCTCCGACGTGGAGGTCGTCATGACCCGCGACTCGGACACGGCCCTCAGCGGCGAATCGGAATCCAACAAAAAAACGGCCGACATGCGCGCCCGCTGCCAGCTGATCAACGACGCCTCCCCCGACCTGGCGGTCAGCATCCATCAGAACAGCTACCACGAGGAATATGTAAAAGGCGCTCAGGTATTCTATTATAAATCTTCCGAGAACGGGAAGCGGCTGGCCGAGATCCTGCAGGACCGTTTCGACTACGTTCTGGGCGACGAAAACACACGCTCCGTCAAAGCCAACGACAGCTACTATCTGCTGCTCCACGTCAAAAGCCCCATTGTCATCGTAGAGTGCGGGTTTCTGAGCAACCGGGCCGAGGCGGCGCTGCTGAACACCGAAGACTATCAGGACCGGGTGGCGTGGACAATTCATATGGGGATCATGGAGTATCTGAATACGCGGCAGCGGTAACTTCCTTGAAATCCCGAAAAACAGATCCTCCATCTGCACCGTATATCCGCCTGATGAGTTGTGACGACCACCTAAGTTACAGGCCAGAATCCTTGCGTATGTCTGCGAACGCCTGCCGGGCAGATTTCACTTTTCCGGCAGGCATGTCGTCATATTCTTTTTCTAATTCCCTATTCAGCTCTTCTTCCGTCAGTTCTGCCGCATTCACAGATTTGACAGCGGGCATTCTGTTATAAGCATTAGGCCATCCTGAGATTTATAACAGCCCGCTGCACCATTTGGGAATATCTTCTGCACAATCCTTGAGTTCTCCTTGAATAAATGACGCTATTTTCCTAAATGAGACCGTATTGTCATATAACTTCACCCGATCACACTTAGGGATTATTTCTTTTAGATTTTCCAGCGACTCCGTATATCTTTTTTCGATGTCAGCCGGTGAGATCCCATGTCCGCCGTCCCTCACACGTTGTTCTACCCTGCTCTTCGCCAAATCTGCCGAGGCTAACCCCACATAATATAATTCTATGTCATACCCCAATTCTTTTGCCCGCTCTATATTCCTCAGAATACTGTGCCCGCATAAAGTTGTTTCCTGATTGAACGATATTCCCTCGTCCAGATATTTTTTTATCAACGAAACCGCTATTTTCCCAGCCCGAAATACATCGGCGCTGTTTTTCCATGAACCGAATGTCCGAACGATCTCGTCCATATTGATTCGCGGCAGATTCTGATATTCGCTGTTTGTCTGATATAAGGTTGTCTTGCCCGCGCCGTTAACTCCGGCAAAAATAAGATACTTCTTCAAACTTAAAACCTCTTTTCCGCCACAACCTTTTTTTGCTTTTGCTGCAAAACGTAATCCGTCAATGTACGGATAAATCCTTTCTCTTCCGTACTTTCCGCCTGAATGATCAGATCATCCGCTTCATCAATACCAATACCCTTACAAATCTCATATAACTCATGTATAAGTTCTTTCTTCGACATTTTAATACAACCTTTCTTCAGATAAATAGTCCGCCGCATAAAGGTAATCCACACCCGGTATATTTCTGTATTCTAGTATAACGGAATCAACCGCATTATGCAAGCGGCGCCTCCCATTCTCCATCGCCATTTTCAAGCCTGTGAACGGAAGCTTCGGTCTGTTACAGCCCCTGGTCACGGCGGCCTCGATCCCGGGAAGCGGCTGGCCGAGATCCTGCAGGACCGTTTCGACTACGTTCTGGGCGACGAAAACACACGCTCCGTCAAATCCAACGACAGCTACTATCTGCTGCTCCACGTCAAAAGCCCCATTGTCATCGTAGAGTGCGGGTTTCTGAGCAACCGGGCCGAGGCGGCGCTGCTGAACACCGAAGACTATCAGGACCGGGTGGCGTGGACAATTCATATGGGGATCATGGAGTATCTGAATACGCGGTGAATGGAAAACCGAAAGGAAAAAATTCGTACCGGTACGGCCCTCGCGGACCGCACCGGTACCATTATTTTAGATGATTCAATTTGCGGACTCCGGCTAATGTCCTACTCGGCGTCCTCCTTCTTCCGGAAGGCCGCGAATATTCCCATCATGCCAAGCGCCATCAGGGACAGCATACCCGCCAGCGCCGCATGCGCCTCGTCGCCGGT